>JAHQWP010000160.1 GCA_029856235.1 Promethearchaeia archaeon | reverse complement strand
TACTTCAGGGTTCTTAAACATGGAAGATACGGGAGCGTCAACTCTTTCATCTTTGCCGATCAGTACTCGTGACCAAGCGAAAGCGAAATTATTATTATTAGGTTCAATCCAAACAATATCTTTTTTCCTACCTCTTTTGTTATTTGTGGGAAATCCAGATTTTATTAGTTATCTACTGTCTTTTATTTCCTTCTATCCCATTGTATTAACGCTACTAATATCTATGTTCCAAATGAAGATACGGTTTTTTGGTAGGATGAAATATAAATTTGTCGTAGAAGAATTTAATGTCGAGAAAAAGATAACAAAATGGAGCGTTATGTTAATAGCTGAACATTTGATTTTTTTCGCTTTCTTCCTCATGGGTGTGATTTTGTTTGCATTTATAGGCCCAGTTGCTATGTTTATAGCGTATTTTCTAGGAGGTATAATCGCCTTAGGTGTGTTATTACTTTCTTTCAATAGTATGTTTCCAAAAGTGCTGGGAAAGAGAAAAACTATAAGTATCAGAGAAATCTACAGAAAACATCCATTATTTGGAACTATTAATTTATTAGTTTTATATGCAGGGTTTTTAATTTTACCCGGATTAATTGCATTGCCTCTCATTTTGCTTCTTGTCTTTTTATCTGTAGATATTTCTTTTATTGCATTGCTTTTCATAGAGTTCTTCGTAAGTTTTGGTGTAATGGCATTACTCTGGTTGTTGATTGTTCGCCGATCCCTAGGTCTTCCAAATGGAAAAGAATCTCTAAAAGAATACGTAAAAACTATCGGTCTAAAACCTGATAGAAAAATAATACGAAACATTTTTCTTGGAGTTAGTTGCTCAATAATATATTTCCTTAGTACCTATATTACGGGTAATATTTTAGGTAATTATATTTTCGATTTAGATGTGATTTTTGGTAATCCTGGAACTAGTATTTCGATCTTTGGATGGTTTCTTTTCATACTAATGTTAATTCCAGGAATCTGGGAGGAAGTAGCTTTTAGAGGGGTAATTTCTACTTTAAATTTAAGGAAATATTCTCAAAGGACGGTATTGGTTGTCGTAGCTCTATTATTTGGTTTTTTCCATTTCTTCAATCTCTTATCGGGAAGTAATTTGATTATAACGGGGGTACAAGTCGTTTATGCGTCACTAATGGGCTTTCTCTTTGGTTATCTATTCATTAAAACTAAGAGTTTAATACCCTCAATTATCTTACATTACCTGATAAATAGTTTAGGACAATTATTTACATATGTGGTTTTTGACAATACTTTCGAAGGTACTATAAAGTTCGTCTTATATGCGATTATCGGAGTCGGAATAATCCCTTCTATTTTAGGGATGTTGTTAGTCAAAATTGTTGTTAAAAAGGAACCAAGAGGATCATAACAAGAACACCACTCATCTTTAAGATTCGTTAATAATGTAAGCAATACAAATCTGTAAAACGCGTTCAAGGGATCCTTTTTCAATTTTATCCAAAGTGTCTGTGGGTTGGTGATAAAATCTAAGCATTTTACTCAGATCCATAGCAGAGATATTAGCGGCTTTAATTCCTGCTTTTGAAAAAGCAGTAGCATCAGTACCTCCAGTGACTTGTCCGAAAATCTTCTCTAAGGCACCAGAACCACCTAAAGCAGAGGCTTTCACCTTGATCTGGGATGATTTAGCTGCGTTAGCAATTTTTTCGACAACAACTTCAGAATGTTTTGTCCTCGTTGAGGGTTCAAAATCGATGATTGATATATTTTTCTTGCTCTGAATCGCATCCATATTAATGCACTCTGCGTCTAATCTTTTTAATTCGTCAAGATGTTTATTTACATATCTAAATGCTCCCCTTAAACCTGCTTCTTCGCAACCAAAAGATAATAATCTAATCTCTGTATTTTTGGGTATAATTTCTTTATTTTTTTTGAGGATTTTACCAATTGCTAATACTATTGCAACCGCGCTTAAATTGTCAACAGCTCCAGGTACGTTGTTTGCCTTCTCTCCAAAAGAAACGAAGAAAAATAATCCTATAAACGCGGGGATACTTATTAAAAATAAAACTAAAGCGAATATGAAAAATGATTCAAAGAAAAACAAGTTAGTTAGAACTAATAGAATAACTACTACTGATGTTAACAGCCATAAAATTATAACTGCTAAACCTAACAAAATCACTATTGGATAACCTATTTTTAAATGCGTTAATAAATTAAATTCTAGTGCGCTATCGTGATGTCCGGAAAAAATTAGAATTTTTTTGGCATCTTCTTTAGGGTAAATTTTCCCAATAACATTTTGGGAATTTTTTGATTTAAATAGGGGATCGATGAATTCTCTGTAGTTGAAAAATTCGTTCCATAGAATCAAGAAGGCAACTAAATTAAGACCAAAGGATAAAAATGATATTAAATATCCCCAATAATTGAAAATATTGAGTGGAATTAGAAAAAACGATATAAACGATAATAAAACTAAAAGAATATCAACTTTAATCCAACCTAAGAAGGCACGGGGATTGCAGGAAAAAGGTTCTAAAACGACCTCATCACATACTACCTCCAATTCTTTCTTGATTATTTCGGCAGCTTGAGCCTCTTGTGGACTACATGGCATTCTTGGACCACATTCATCAATAATAGATCGAATTATTTCATACATGTAATTTGAATCTTTTTCGTCAATATTAATTTTCATAGGCTTAACATCATAGTTTTTTTAGATCTATGTTATAATTCAAGAGTTTTTTTTCATTCAAATATTTAGCTAAAAAATGTATGAAAATGTGAATACATAAAAATGAAAAGTTTTTTGTTATTTCTGTCGAAAAAAATATGATTATATCACATGGATATAAATTTCGATTTTAACAAATGCGATACGCTTGAAAAATATTAATTGAGGTTGAGGATTGAGTGAGTGTTGCTTTAAAAGGATTTATTGTTGCATGTCCTAAATGTGGGGCAGAAAAACGGATAAATGTTCCAGAATCACTTTTTTATCAAAAGAAATTCGGTACGGTGAAGATTAAGGTACCCCAAGGAGCAGTATGTAAGGATCACAACTTTATAGTCTTTATTTCTACGAAAGGAAAAATCGTGGGATATGATGTTATAGACAGCTCTGTATCGTCAAATCAAGATGTAAACATTTCAGAAGACATAATGAATTTAACTCTGGATCAATTAATTGAAGCTTTTGGATTTAATTGTGTTGCAGGTTTAATTCATGCAAAATTATTTGATTACCCTTCTTTTGTTTTAAGAAGTGAGAATTTTAATATTAATATAGAGCAGTTAGATGAAATGTTTGATAATGTAATACCGCTTAAGTATCGAAACAACAATGCTATAAAAGACGCGGAATTTAGTACTTATATATTCACAAGTGAAGATTATTTTTATACATTATTCAAAAATAAAAATAGAAACGCGTTTCTAATCAATAACCGCAAAGCTGTAATACAGCAACCATGGAACACCCCTTGTGATTTTGAAAAATCAATATTAAATAACGCGTTAGGAAGGAGTGATAAAGGAGAACAATTAAAGTATTTAGCTCAATATATTAATCAATTTATAAAAGATGTAGAATTCACTGCAACTATTTTAGAAAACAGTAAAAAAATTAGTGAAAAAGATTTAGTAAAACAGTTAAAAGAAAAATTAATAGTATCTACAATTAACAAAAAACGCGTCTTAATAATAAAAGAATTTATTAAGCAAAGATTTTCGAGCGAACTAAGTGCTAAGATAAAGAATTAACCTAACTCTCAATATTATAGCTTGTTTCTTTTAAATAGTACTTTTCTATAGAAAAGTACAAAAAAGATAATGAATTTATATTTTTCATACTTTATCAAAACAAATTTATTTGTAAAAACAGATTAAAGTGAATTAAATATGGATTGGGGAATGCAAAACCGATTGGCAAGAATCATCAAGCCTAAATCGGGACATTGTGTCATGCTTGCTGTAGATCATGGGTATTTTGGTAATATTCCAGGATCTTTAAAGTGTTTTGGAGATTTAAACCCGCTATTTCAATATGCTGATGCATTAATGCTTACTCGCGGGATGTTGAGAAGTTGTGTATCAGCAGATTTCGATATTCCAATTGTTTTAAGAGTATCAGCGGGCGCTAGCATGTTAAAAGAGCTTTCAAACGAAGAAATTAACGTAACTATCGAAGAAGCTATTCGATTAAATGTATCAGCGATTACTTGTTCAATCTTTGTTGGCGGAGAGTTTGAGAAACAGAGTTTAATGAATTTATCCAAAATTGTTAATTGGGGGCAAGAATATGGTATTCCAACTTTAGCAGTTACTGCAGTTGGAAGAGAAATGGTTAGGGACGATCGCTACTTAGGAATGGCTAGTAGAATGGCTGCGGAGTTAGGTGCTACTTTTGTTAAAACCTACTATTGCGAAAATTTCGAAAATGTTACTGGAATTTGTCCTGTCCCCGTCGTTATTGCGGGAGGGAAGAAAACTCCTGAAAAAGAAGCACTACAAATGGCTAAGAATGCAATTAATGCTGGAGCTGTAGGTGTAGATATGGGACGGAATATATTCCAATCAGATAAACCAATAGGAATGATCAAGGCTGTGAGGGCAATTGTTCACGAAAATGCTTCAGTAGATGAAGCATATGAAATCTATAGTAATGGTCCAGTAGGATTATAATTTTATTTTTTTTATTTATATTTATTTATTTATTTTAAGAAAATTTTGTGTTAAGATTAAGTTCTTAAATATTTCATAATTTTCCTTTATAATTACTTTAGAGATTTAACTCGTACTAATGTCTTTACCTAATATTGAAAATCTTCAAATTTCTAAGGTTACTAAAAATTTATTATTAGTTCATCAAATCAAAGCATCAGGCATCTTTACAAGGTGCGACGGTGTAATTAAATTACCAGAAAAGGGTGTAAATAGGCACGCTATTATCATAGATCTTAATATTGAACCACAGTATGCAAATGCCATATACAATTCGTTTAAGCCCATTTCGGATTATATATGCAGTCATACGCATTTAGATCACGCGGCTCATGTGCATATTTGGAGCGAAAAGGGAGTAAGCATATATGCTCCCGTTCCAGAACACACGAATTTGTTAGATAGTTATAATTTTTTAAATAATTTTGGATTTTTAGAGTATATTGACTTAGAAACTGGAATGAGCTTTGTTAATTCAATGGGTTATAAAAGTTGTAATGAAGTTATATCGTTTAAACCCGGTGACACATTAAGATTCGATAATTTCGAACTGCAAACCATCTCTTTTCCAGGGCACTCCTTAGGTCATGTTGGTTTTTATTTTCCTTCCGAAAAAATATTACATATAAGTTGTATGGGATTTGACCAAACTCAACCAGGAGTAAATGGTTTTGGCCCTTGGTATGGATTTAGGGATTGCTCCATTGAACAAACTATCAAGGATATTAATCTAGCTGAAGAGTTTTTTCTTAAAAAAGCAATTCAATTAACTTCGAGTCATTCATATGTAGTTAAAAATCCCGACAGAACACCGTTTAATTATATGAGAAAAAAAATAGAAGAAAATCAAGAAAAAGTTAATTCTGCACTAAAAACACTTGGTCATAAACTTACAATTAGCGAGAAAACAGAAGCGTTGCTTAAATTAGATATATTCTTTCCTAAAAGAAAAATAAAAGGAGCAATGCTAAAAATTTACGCTTTTTGGGAATCTTGGATAATAAGAAAGCATATTGAAAGAAGCATAAGAAAAAATCTATAAATAGCTCATTCTTTATTCTTTATTGGGCTCTAAAACAACTTTTAAGGATTTTTTTGCTTCACAAACAACCTTGAAAGCGTCTCCAACTTGACTTAGAGGGAATCTATGAGTTATTAATTCTAAGACTTTTATTTTCTTAGATAATATCCATATATACGACTCCTGAAGATCTTCAGGTGCTGCTCCATATGATGTCGTTATTGTTATTTCGTTCCTCCAGTAATCGTTTATAGGAACCTCTAAATTGACGCCCGGACCTGGGACTGCGAAGAATAACACTTTCCCACCTGGAGCTACACATTTTAAAGCTTGTTGGGCTGCGGATATAGCCCCAGTACACACAATAACAATGTCAGCTAATCTATCATCGTTAAATTCTAGAAGTTTTGAAGGAATGTTCTCACTTGCATGAAAAGTATTATCAGCTCCAAATTTGCTTATCTTTGCTAATCTATAATCGCTAATATCTGTTGCAAAGACCTTTTTTGCCCCTCTTAATTTGGCTAATTGGGTGTGTAAGATTCCAGATACTCCACTACCTAATATTAAAACCGTCAAACCTTTTCCAACATTAACTAAGCGTTGTGCTCGGCAAACACAACCAAGCGGTTCTATAAAAACCCCCTCTTCGTAAGAAACCGAATCATCTAAAACAAATACTCCTTTTTTTTCAATATTTATGTTCGGGATTCTGACAAATTCAGAAAAACCGCCTGGGTCAAAATTGGTGTTATGGAGAAGATTACATGCAGTTTGGTGCCCATGATTACAGTTATAGCAATCAAAACATGGAACATGATGAGACACAAAAACTCGATCTCCCACTTTTAATCCTTTCACACCAGATCCTATCTCTACGATGTCTCCTGCAATTTCATGTCCAAGAATTAAATTATCTACCCCTAATTTCTTCATTTTCGCAAATCTATAATATTCTAAAACATCTGAACCGCAGATTCCTGATTTTTTAACTTTTACTAACAATTCTCCTGGGCCTATTACTGGTTTAGGAATTTCATCAAGCCTAACATCGTTATTACTATAATATCGAGCAATTTTCATAATAGGGTGAAAATATATTCAAATTTTAATTATTAATGTAAGTATGTTGTGTATTAGATTAATTCTTTATTTAAAATTAATATTTTAAATTTATTAAAGACAATATTTTACTATAAAATTAAGAAAAATATTGTGAAAGAAAAATGGTGGAAGTAAAGAAAGAATTATTGGCGCCTTGTGGTTTATGGTGTGGTGTGTGTTCGATATATATTGCTCATCGAGATAATAACACGAAATTTAAAGAGAAATTGCTACCTGTTTATCGAGCATTTGCAAAAGATGTGGACGATATTGCATGTACAGGCTGTTTATCTGATGGAATTGTTTTTCCAGTTTGTAGAGCCTGTGCGATCAAGAAGTGTTGCGAAGAAAAGAATATTGAAGGTTGTTACCAATGTGAAGATTTTCCATGTAAATTCATTGATAATTTTCCTATTCCCGTAGGAAAAAAAGTTATATTAAGAGCGATCCCATATTGGCGTGAACACGGAACAGAGAAATTTGTGGAAGAAGAAAAGAAAAGATACCATTGTCCAGATTGTGGAAATCAATTATTTAGAGGAGCAAAAAGATGTAACAATTGCAAAGTTGAAGTTAACGTAGATTAGAGAATTTAAAATAAGAAAAATAAATTAATTAAGATCTATTATTTTTGTTGCTCCGGATAAGCATTTTAAAAGTATCCTCTTCTAAACTGTTAAACATTTTTAATTCATCATCCAAGAACTCGCTCAACGCAGTTCTGATCGCCTCGCTTCGACTAGGATAGATCCCTAAATCATTTAAAGTTTGAATTGCTTCTAAATACTTCTCAGGCAAGTTTATTGTAATTATCTTCATCATATCCAACCCTTAATTTATGTTAAATAAAAATTCTAAGTACATATTCTTTGATTAATTATCTAATTTCGTCGGATGATTTATAAATTAAGAGTATTAATCCCTTAATGGTGTTAATCGCTTAATCTTTTACGAATAACTTATATTAATTCATTAATATAAAAAATAGAGTTAGTCTCATTCAAATTGGTTTATTTAGAGACTTAATGTGCAAGACTAAAGAAAATGATGATTTATAAAGCTCTGCATTACTAATTTCCTTGATATTCTTTAAGAAAGTTAAACTGTAATCTGCTTCCCGCTTTAAATAGTTAATTTCTTTAGTTTTTCTTTCATTATCTAAATACACGTCAACCTGGAGCATATTTTCATCTAATTTTGTGGGGAGTTGGGGAGTTAAATTGAAAGTGAAAATTAAATCCGGTTTTGAAGAATCTATTGCATCTATGACAAATAATACATTGGGTTGAGTATAGGATATAAACGATTCTAAATTATGGAACAAATCATCTATCTTAATATTAAGTTTTGAATCTTCCAAAATGCTGCAGTCGCTAAGTTTTGGAAACAGGAACTTTTCCTTTCCTCTAAAAGCAAGGTCAATTTCGTTTAAACTTAAAAAATTCTTAAATGTTTCGTCGTTTTTTTCCAAAATAAACTCGGTTGTGATAGGATCAGATTTCGTATATATTATTAGAGAGCTGGAAGACATCATATTAATCTTTTGATAATAGATTTTGAAATCAGGGCTGTAAGGTATATTAATAACATCTTTATTACCACCTAAACCAAGTTGAGCCATTATATTCATTGGAACTTGACTTGTTAAGGTAAACAATAGAAATGAGCGAAAATCTTCAAGTTCAAGGAAATTTGTAAATCCATTAAAATAATCGTTAACGATTTTTATTTTATCAACTAATGCGTCGGACATACCTAATTCATCTGAGAATTGTAATAAATCAGTAAAGCATCAATGATAATTAAATTTATTTATGATATTTTAAAATGAAGTTGTGGAAGGAATCTTTTACTTCTTGAGTTATATGGTGTTCAATCTCGCAAGAAATTTTCTCAACAAGTTCCTGATCCTCAATTTTTAAAATTTCTTTAAAAAAAGTACGTAATAAAGAATGAGTCTCCTCCAATTGTAAAGCAATTTTTTTCCCCTTTTCAGTCAATCTAATTGATTTTCGGGGTTCCCAATTTATTAGCTGGGTTTTTTTTAATTTCTCAAGCATCCCAGAAACTGAAGCAGGCTCAACTTGGAGATTTTCAGCTATCTCCTTATTTGTTACCCACCCTCCCTTTTTTTTCTTTGAAATATCATAAATAATATCCAAATATCTTTGATAGCTCTCAGGTATCTCTGAAATTTCGGGATTTTCCTTATTTTTAGACATTTTTATGATGAATGATTATTGCTTTTACATGATGGATAACACAATTTATTCTTAAAAATGTTTTTATCACAATAGGAAAATTGAGTTTTGCAATTAGACTTAAAAAAGATGTAAAGTTGATAGTAATAGTTCGAATACCAAGCTAAATAATCTATTATTCCTAATGATGGTGAATAAAAACAAAAAGAACTTTCCTGGAGTATTAGTACTAGTCGTAGGTAATTCTGGATCTGGTAAAGATTCTATAATGAAAGGAGTAAAAGAAAGGTTTCCTTCTGAATTAAAATCTCTTTTTCTTACTCAGAGATATATAACAAGACCGTACTCCGACACTGAAGATAATATTGCTGTTAAACCAGAAGACTTCAAAAAATTGTCGTTGCAAGGAGAATTCGTGTTAGAATGGCATATATATGGTCTAGATTATGGTGTGCCCATAGAAATTGATTATTGGCTGGAAAAAGGTCATCCTGTCCTCGTCAATGTAAGTAGGTCAATTGTAAAAAAAGCACGCAGAATTTACCAAAATATATTAGTTGTATTTATAGATGTCCCTTTTGAAATTACGCTCAAAAGAGTAAAAGAACGCGCAAGAGAAAGTGGAGCAAGATTAGAACAGAGAATTCAAAGAGCTAGACAAAATCAAGATATTCCTGATGCTGATTTTATAGTCGATAATTCGGGAGATTTAGAAGACGCAATTGATAAATTTTTAAGCTATCTTCTGACCGCTGTTAAATCAAAAAGAAAATAATAAAACGCATAAAATTTTTTTAATAGGTAATATTATATCACTTACGTCTAAGTAATTTTACAATGGCCCGGTTCGTATAGTGGTTAGAGTATTAAGTTCAAAAAACTTATATAACCAATATTGGGGACTGTGATGTGTTTTTTGATTGTATGTCAAAATGACGCAGTTATCCCTAGAGGCGAGTTCAATTCTCGCATCGGGCCCTCTTATATTTTATAAGTTTAGTTTATTTACTATAGGGTGTTTTTTATGACTTATAGAGCAGAAAATTAATATCGTTTCATATATTTTCAAGTACAATTTAACGATAAACTTTAGGTCTATTATATGGTTGATTTAGATCCAGATAAACTTCGCGAAATACCTGGATGGAAAAATGCTCCGATTCATATTTGTATGGGTGCTGATTGTCGAGGACTGACCTTTTGTTGTAAACCAGGGCATTCTCTTACGTTTGGTTATAAATGTAGTAGGGACGAAACTTTAGAAGACTTAGGATTGAGCCAAGAAGATTTTATGAAAATTAAAGATGAGTTTTCAAAAGAAAACGATTGGGATTCTGACCTTGTTTGTTTTGGTTCAATTTCTTATTGTTGCATGAGGCGAGGTGGGTGCTCAAGAAGAGATCCCGCGTTAGAAATAAGATACCCGGATAAAACCAGAGAAGAATACATGAAAATATATTTCGAGAAAAAAAAAGAGCTAGCAAAGAAGATACTTGAATTTGTGTATGCTAACGGTGGCAAGGAAAAGGTTGAACCATATTTGGATTTATTTTAAGACGAAACTAAAAAACTGATTTACTCTTATCGTTTAATAAATTTTCTGCGAGTTAAGAAATAAGAATGATAGTTTCACTGACTCATGAACACGATCTTGACGGATTAGGCTCACAAGCAATTATTCAACGCTATTTTATCTTAAAGAATGGAATCCAAAACGATGAAATTACCTTTTTTTTTGCGGATTATACTAATTTTGTTGAGGAAATTAAAGGGATTTTAAGCGCAGAGACCATTCCTTCACAGTTAATTATCTCTGATTTAGGATTTAACGATTCCTTTAAAGAAGTATTTCCCCACTTTAAAGAAGCAGAAAAAACAGGATGTAAAATTTCTTGGTTTGATCATCACATCGTAGATGCATCAATAAAAGAAGAAATTAAGTCTCTAATTCATGTTTACATAAATATTCCCGAGAACTGTGCTGCTGAAATCGTTAGGAATTACTTCTTATATGATGATCCGATTGCGGCTAAAATTGCTGAATTCGCTAGAGACACAGATTTTAGAACAAATAAATACAAACTTGCTTCAGATTTGCAATCTATAATTGGTTTTAATCGTGGAGCTCAAAACGATCAAAATAAGCATGAAATTGTTAGGTTACTTTCTCAGGGTGATTTCCATAATCCTTGGTTTACTGAACAATTAAGTTCATTGAATAAATGGCTTGAAGAAGAATCTACTTTTTCCTTGAATCACGCAATAATCTTTTCAGTAGAATCTTTTGGTGATTTACTTGTTTCTTGGGCTAAAATTGGAGGAGGTAGAATAACTAGGATATTGAAGCAAAAATATCCCGACGCAAAGGCATTCATTGGCATTGATACACGAAATAATGATATAATTATCTATAGTGATTTTATCAATTGTAGAGATTTCGCAAGGGAATTTGAAGGAGGGGGTCATAAAGAACGAGCAGGTTTTAAATTTTCATATATTTTTGAAAAACCTAATGAACTAACCCAATCTTTTATTGAAGAAATAAAAAAAAATATTCTTAAACAGATTTAACAATTATAATTCTATTAACTATTATTAATATAGAAAGTTTATATTTCTTTAATAGAAATTAGATTTTAGTGTTATATTAAACTCTATAAGTTAACAATAGGTGAATACTATACAATCTTTATTAAAAACCAAAATTTTGGTAGGTATATTTATTACAACTTTTTTCATTTCAATCATTACTAGCAATGTAATAAGTGTCCCTTTTGAACCTACTCCTAATCCTCCTTACAACGGAGCTTATTGGGATTTTGAAATTGGATCAATAAAAGGATGGGAAATGAATGAATATAACGGTTCCACCTTAATGGTCTCTCGGGAACTATATTGGAATGTTTCCTCTATGAATATAATTACATATAGCCTTTGGAGGTGTTATGCTATTCAACTAATGGCAGTGGAATACAATGATAGTTTAGGTGGGTTTGTAGAACTTGATCCTGGTGGCGTTCCTCTACAAATTTCAGTTATTAACTTCACTGAAAGTATTATGAATCCATTACCTAGTTCGGGTTTTCCGGTGACATACTTCATTCCTAAAAATGAATCTGGAATTATGCTAAGTTGGTGTGCGAATAGTTCTTATGAATATTATAAACAATATTTAGACAATATCGATAATCCTGCAATTACGATTATCTTATCTCCTGATAATAATTTAATCCAATTCTCAAATAACGCAACGGAAGAGTATGTAAAATTGGTTTTTTATGATGACGGTACTTTAAAATATGCAGAAATGAAATCTTTTATACTCGGAACTATACTTTGGCCATGGATTGTGAAATACACTCGGATAGATCTAGGTGACATACCTTCACCACCAATTCCACCCGGACCAAATATTTCCATTGGTTTAGGATTTTTATTTTTTATTGGTCTAGGGACATTTGGTGTAATTTTGTATATAAAAAATATCATTCATAAAGATAATTTCTAATTACTTTTCTTTCTCTTAAACAACAAAATAAGGCTACTATAAAGTTCAAAGATGGTGAATTTTAGTTTTGGAATCGAACTTCCAGAAAATAATAAACTTGGCCTGTTTTGATATGGAAAAATTAATTCTTCAAAGACCTTTTATGAAAAGGAATCAGGTTTTAAAATTTATAGTATTTATAAAAGTGATTTTCCTCTATATTATCTTTATATCTTTTAGATATATAGCAGGATGTTCTATAGATATTTATGAAATTTCGTGAAATTGGTGTTTCACGAATAATATTCATAAACAATTTTATCTTTACAGTTATTATTAATACGAAATCTATACAAAAGAGCTATTATGATTGAGAAGGAAATTAACTGTTTTGTGATTATGCCCTTTTCACAAAGTAGTAAAAAACACACTGAAGAGTATTGGACTAATCATTTCAATAGTTTTTTAAAACCCACAATAGAGGATTTACCCGGAATTAAGGTTTTTCGTATTGAAGTTTTGCGGGAAGATTAAGATATTTTTACTCTATATCAATAGATTTTCCTTTTTCTTTAATTTTTTTCAACCGAACTTCTAGAATCCCATTTGTATACCGAGCTTTTGCGTAATCTTTGTTTATTGCCGCCGGTAAATCGATTTCTTTAAAATAACTTCTCCCAGAAACTATTTTTTCTGTAGAAATCGTTATGGATCGGTTTGTAGCGTTTAATTGAATATCTTCTTTGTTAACTCCTGGCATCTCAGCGATAAGGATAATTTGATCTGGATCTTCATTCACTTCTACAAGAGGTTCTCTTGTCTTTCTAACTTTTCTTTCCCCTGAGATTGGCTCCTTTTCGAGATTACCGAATGAATCCATAATAGGTTTTCCGTCAGGACCGAACCCTAAATTGAATCCATACATGATAGGTCCTTTTTTCATAAATTCTTTAGTAATTTCTTCGGGTGAGAGCCCTTGAAATTCTTCAGGTAAATTTTTCGATAGCTGTTTAAAAATTTCTTTAAACATTTTTTGAAATTCTTTTGAATTGAATAGTTTAGCGGGATCGAAATTTCCAAATAGTTTACTTGGATCTCCTATACCCTTAAACATCTTAAAAAAATCTTTATTTATATCTTCCTCATCTTCATCGTCATAATCGTCATAATCGTCTTTTCCCGACATTTTATCACTTCCATGTAAAATATATGTAGATATTAATTACAATTAAATTTTTAAATATAAATTTAAATATGTATACTAAAGCTAGATATATAATAGCTTTTATTCTAGAAAAAATTGTTTAGTTTAATAAACTTATTCCAACAAAAATGTTTGTTATATAAAATCAAAACTAATTAAAAACAATAAAGTAAAGCGGATTTATATGTATTCAGAACTCTCAGATGATGATAAGGAAATGTATCTTGATGTATTACGTGAAGCGCCGATTTTACCTTTCTCTAATTTCGTGAGTAGAGGGGATATACCCGATAAAATTGATATTTCTCGACCGAGAAGCTATATTGACAGAGAAGTTTATAGATTAGTACGCCAAACTTATAGAGATAGATCGGCCCGTTTAATACCCATACTAGGGTCAGCTGGAACCGGAAAAACTCACGCATATCATTCATTTAAGGATAAAGAGCGAGAAAATAGAAAAAAATTGAAAGAAACAGCCGAAGCAGAAGAGATAGATACTAGTCAGTTAGAACCTACTGATTGGACAATTATTTATATTCCTAGCCCCCCTGCTTCTATTAGAGTATTGCTTCACGTCTATACATGCATAATAGAAGATGTGGGTCCAGAAATCCTCGATATTGTTTCAGAAAAATTAGTAAGAGAAAAATGGGGAGGAAAAAAGGGTGGATTATTCCAAAAACCTAAAATTGAAGAAATTATTCAGAAAGGCATAAGGGAATTTCCAGGTGTTTTCGCTGACTGCGTAAAAGCGTTGGTTACTTACCAATTAGATAAAAGCAAAAAAGCTTTAGCAGAAAGATGGTTATTAGGCGAAGATCTTCAACCAGAAGAACTAAGTGAGCTTGGAATAAACTCAGTAGTTGAGGAAGATGATGTCTGTCTAGCTATGATTAAAATAATAACTGAAAACTTAGATCGCGTACTAATACTTTATTTTGATGAGTTAGAATCTCCATATAGAATGCTCGGTGAGGCTGCAGAAAGAAAGTTCCTCGAAATATTGAAAAGATTATATAACGAAGTTAAAGGTTTAGTCATTATAATAGCTGTTCTGAAGGAAATCTGGCCTCGGATTTTAGAAATCGCGGATCCACCATTAAGGTCAAGGATGGAACCGGAAGAAGAATTAAAACCTTTTAGTTTAAACGATCTTAAAATCTTCTTTAGTAAATCCATGGAAACCTTTTGGGAGGATAACAATTTAAATCCCCCATTATATCCCTTATTTCCTTTAAACGAAAAATTGATTGAGATAATTTACGAAAAAACTCAGGGAAATCCTAGAAATTCCATTAAGCTTTGTAGAAGGTTCATCGATAAAGTTGTTACCGAGGAAATGAGTGTTGAGGAATTGTTAGAGGCGAGTGCAACCATCGTAGCAACCGCAAAACCTCCAAGGCGTGAGCAAGAGGAGGAAGTTGTTGACTTCTCGAAACCTAGAGAAGTAATTAAAAAGACTATTGAAGAAATATTGGCGGAAGAAGAATATGTTATAGATGTAAATCCGTCTTCAGTAGCGGGAGCGACACTAAAAAGTATTATTAAAGCTGGAGAGGAAAAAAATAAGGACTTCAACACCCAAATGGAGTATAAATTCATGATGGGAAAGAGAAGCCAAACATTAGCAGCACTCATTGAGTTCGGAGGTAAGAAATGGGGTTTGGAAATCCCTTCGATTAAAACTTTTGATAGAAGCGCGGGTGTTGCAGGATATTACGCTGCAAAAAGATTAAAAGATGCTATTGATGAGAAGGCAATTGATTCCGCAATTTTAATAGTTCCAGCAGGGAGCAGTGGCGCCAAATTTGAATCTATATTGGAAAACAATCAAGAAATTCACAAGATTGAATTAACAAACGAAACAGGAGAAAGCTTGATAGCTAGTGCGTTAACTTATCCATCAAAAGAAGGTTGGGAGATAGCCAGAATAATTTTTCCAGACATTGGAGAACATACTCCACCACAAGTTGAAGAACCCTCAGAAGATTCAGAACAATAAAAAAAATAACTTTTTTCGATTTTAATAATAAAATCGTTTATAGTTCGTGTAGAATTTCCTTAAATTTTTTATCTAAATTGAACAATTCTTTAGCTAATTCATCTGCTCGTTTACTATCTTTAAGGAATTCGATTAATGTACTTGTTTTTTCATGCTCCTCAAATGAGTTCGCAATATTTATTAATGTATCTAATGGTTTTATTAATTCGTGATAAAGGTGAAGTTTGTTATTCTGTAGCGCTTCAACCCTATCTTCTATTTCTTTAACATTAGTTTCCCGCTCTTTAATTAATTCTGGAAATTTTCCCACTTGTTCGGCTTTACTTGTTAAAAACGAAACGATATCCCCTTCTTGAATGGTTTCTGCTAATTCGGCAGCTTTTAGAAAGCTTTTTTTTGCTTTTTTATAAAAGCCTTCAATTAGTTGTTGTTCAGCAAGTCTAATTTCCTCTGATAACTTTTCAGGAATTTGCTCACCTAAGTCAATTAATTCTCTTGCTTCGGTTAATTTACCATCATCAAGCATTTTTTTAGTTTTATCATTGATAGTTTCTTTAACCATACTTGGTTCCTTTAGTTTTTCCATTAAAGTGAAAATAGAATCGAATTCTTTCCTCAATAATGCTTCTAAAGCATTTTTATCTTGTGAGAAATCTTTAACAACTTTGGCTGCGATATTTTCCAGGATACTTTTCAAAGAGACTAAATCCTCGTCCTGTTTTAGAACGAAACCTAGAAATAAATTATCTCGTTCAACAGATTTTGCATCCATTTTTGCCGAATAATACCGTAAATCTTCATTCCAAAATATTGTATCAGAGAATTCTTTTTGGATGTGTTTTTCTTCAAAATCCTTTAGGATCTCCTTATTTACACTATTCTTTTGATCCAAATAATATTCTGCTAATACATTTGGTCCAAACGATTCGTCAATTTCGTAAAGATATATTCCAACTGGCATAATATTGATTCTCTAAATAATTTTACAGATTAAAATTGTTATTAATTACTAGTTAATAAGCGTTTAATTTTATATTTTTATTTGTCCTAATTTTTATGTTTTTCTACGTTACAGCAGATTATTAAGTTAAAAAGCTTAGTCTAAAGGTATGAAATCATCAAGCATCGCTAGTACTTTTCCCCGTTCAGGTTCTTCGAGTTCAGAATTGATAAGATCTAGAACACTTCGGACGCTGATCATCTCCTTCAAGTATGACAGTTTTAAATCGCTGTTTTTTGCGTCAAGGACAAGGATCTTTTCTTTTCCTCTAGTGTTATCCCAAGCAGGCCATTGAGGTAACTTTTCTCCATTAGGATTCCCTGTCTTTGCAAAATTGGCTATATAGCTCATACACAAGTCAGTTAGTCTTTCGCGACCAAGATAGTTATGCTTTGTATGGGTTTTTCCTATTATCATGGCTATTTCACCTATACCCATCCCTAAAAAGAAAGGTATCTCTGCACTGTGGTGAGCACCCAGTTTTTGCCCCTTATTTCCTGGTAGAACGCTTAATCCATTACTATCAGGGCTTCCCCAGTCAAAACGGTATGCGTAGACTGGTATATCACTATCAGAAGTTATTTTTTTTGCTATGAGATCAACTCCGTTTGCACGCCATAGTAGTGAATAATAACCCCAAACCAAATTATATTTCCGTGAATTTAACGGGGGATTCTTTCTAAAATAACCAAAGAGTTTCATTTCATCCTTGGTGCAACCTATAAGTAAAGGTACCTTGTTTGTCCACTCTCCAGATGAAAATATGTCGTACCCTTCTTCTGGGATTACAACACCATCGGTGAAGATAGTGTGCCATTCTGCCATTCCAAAGTCTCTAGTAGGGATGTTTTTCGTGATTGTAAATGCTGATTTCGAACGGAAGTACTCATTAATTTCATCGTCCGTCATCTTGCTGATGAGTCGTTCCGCTTCTTCTTCACTACCAGCTTTTCGTTCCTTAACGAGGAGAGATACAAGAAGTTTGGTACTCTGGATAATGGCATCACTAGTGCTCCAGATAAGCGAAAGAGCGCTTTCTGAAATAGCATGGTGGAAGAGTCCTTTCGCTGTGGGAGAAACAAGCAGAGAAAGTACGTTAAAAGCTCCACCAGATTCACCTGCGATTGTTACATTGTTTGGATCACCACCAAATGCTCTGATGTTCTCATGGACCCACTCCAAGGCCTTTATCAGATCAAGAGTGCCAAAATTCCCGCTTTGGTCTTCTGAAGAGCCACTTCCTGTCAAGGCAGGGTGAATAAACCATCCCATTGCCCCTAAGCGGTAGTTAACAGAGATATATAACAAGTTTGACTTCCCCGCCACCGCATTACCATAGTATTGGGTCGTAGCAGCTGTTCCTATTGAGTTACCTCCCCCATGGATATACAAGTAAACAGGTAACTCCGTTTCAGAACTTTTAGGACGCCAGATGTTGAGGTAAAGACAATCTTCTGAACCAGTTGGGCCTAATATAGGCATTATTTGTGCTGCAGCATTCCTAAATTTTTTTGTTTTGCGCGTTCCGAGCCAAGGAACAGGACCACGGGGTGCTTTCCACCGTAGGTCCCCTACTGGAGGTGTCGCATAGGGAATTCCCTTCCAACACCATGTATTTTTATCCGAATAACCAGTTAACAGCCCATATTTTGTTTGGACAGTAGCATTATTATTCCAACCACCAAGCTCGTAAACATGGTCTGATATTTTTGGTGCAAAAAAACGCTTGATGGGAGGAGAAACGGTTCTTTTGACTAAACTACTCAATCTGATAAAAGGAACAAATAAATAGGCCAGTTTCATCATAAATGACATATTTTCACATCAGGTTTTTCAATGACTAAAATGAAATAGACAACTTAGATTAAAATAAATATTTATTATTGGAATAAATAAATATCTATTATTGGTTCAACACTGACATACCATAAAATTTTGTTCTAAATAATTCATCTATTAAGATAGGAGATTTATTAGAATCTAGAAAAGAAGTGTGAAAAATGGAAATTGTAGATACTTATTGCGAAGCGTTTGAAGGGTTAGTAGTTCAATTAATGGTCACTGCGCAAGATGCAGAGTTCTTAACTAGAGCTGTAAATGCATTTACTGCGTTACCTTCAACTGTTTTTGGAGATGCAGAAGGTGGAATTGTAAGATGGCTTTCCGAAAAAGAAACTATTGATAAGCGATTGGGAGCAATCGTTCAATTATGGGTAACAGGAACAGGTAAGAAGGCCACAACTAAGTTTTACGAACAACTTGGTCGTAGAGTGAGGCAAGGCATTCTTGTCGTTCCAACAACTGCAGTTTTTGATTATTATCCCGAAACATCTAAAACAAAATTTAATATGATGGAGAATGTAGGTCATTGCGGTGATGGATACGAGTGGATTGTTGAAAAGTTTAATCGAAAACTAATCAATGTCCCTATAATGATGGGATATGATTTTTTAATTGAAGAAGAGATAACTTACGCTCAAGGTGTTATGGGAGGAAATTTATGGTTGTTTTGTAACTCAGTCGAGTCTGGGATTAAGGTTGGAAGGGAGGGTGTAAAAATCTTAGCTGAAATCGATAACTTATGTACTACTTTTGATATTTGCTCTGCAGGATCAAAACCTGTTCCTCCGGATGCTAAATACCCGGAGATTGGACCTTCTACTAATCATCCATATTGCCCAACGCTAAAAAGTAGATTATCTCCAGATGAATTCAAGGTTCCAGAGGGAGTAAACTCGATACCTGAACTAGTATTTAACGGTCTAAAAATTAGCGATGTTAAATTGGCCATGCAAAAAACTATTGAAGGGATTTCTGATATGGAGGGATTGCTCAAAATTTCTGCAGGGAATTACGGAGGTAAATTAGGTAAATATAAGATATATTTACAAGAATTAGGATTAAATAAGGGATATTTTAAATAAGATATCATTTATATGTAAGCGTTTTATCTTTTACTGGCAATATCATCTTTCCATTTCTCATGTCCGAAAATTTTGGATATTTTTCCTTAAAAACAATTTCAATTTCCTTAAGAGGTAAATCCGCATGAACCCCCCGATCTTTGACATATTCTCCAAATTTATTACCTTCGTTATCAAAAGAAGCAAAAGTCGCATCATTCTCACCGTCAAATTCAACCATTGGAAAAAAACCTCCTTTTATAGCAGTTTTTTGGTCAAACGAGGGAGTTAGTTTTACCCATTTATTATTAAGGTAAAGTTCACTATAACCATGATAATGCATAACGTTTGTTTCCATAAAATCTACTATTTTTTGGGATATTTTATGATTTATTAAATCTACCAAGTGAATCCTTGCGGGAATTCCAACGGCTCGTGCAAAAGTGGACAATAGAATTGATTTTGAGACACAAAAACCATTTCTTCGCCTTAGAGTCACATTAGCTTTAAAATTAGCTTTAACTGAGGGAATATAGGTATGCATGTTGTATTTTATCTCATCTCTAACCCAGTAAAAGAGCGCTTTAGCCTTTTCACTTTCACTTTCTAAACCATCTGTAATCTCAAAAGCTTTATCTCTAACGACTTTTTTGTCGAAATTAAAAAACTCATTAGGTTGCAGATAAATATCAAGGTTCTCCATGAATATGAAAACTTTTAGTTCTTTTTGAATATTACTTTTCCATTCCAATTTCAAAAGAAATTAAGGATAGTTTAATTTAACTAATATTTTCCGTAATGTCTAGATGCTTCAATAAAATATATAACATTCTTATAGGGTATACCTTCATAAATTACCGTGCTTGGACCAATTATAAAATGCCGATTTTCTTTCAATGCATCCATTAACTCCTTTACATGATTAAAAATCTCTTGCTTGGAGCCAAACGGCAACACATTAGATATATCACCAAATCCAACAACTATAAAATCAGGATATTTCTCGTTTATGGTAACTGGATCTGCACCTCCTTCCCATCCTTGGAGACCACTAAAACCAAGCTTTTTCAGAATCGGAATCATATCGGTTACATCTCCGTCTGAATGTATTTGTACCTTCATACCAGCATCGGTGATTAGTGAACAAATCTCCTTGTAATATCTTCCAAAATCTTGTTCCCATCTTTCTGGTGAGATCATTGGTCTACCCTTAAACGCTATATCATCTAAGATATTTATGATTCCAGCACGATTTCCTGTTGCATCAATAATTGCTTGAACCTTTATACGAGTTAATTCTGCAAAGTACTTTATTAATTCTTGATATAACTTGGAATTTTTACGATGGTGTATGGAAAAATGTTTAAATCCCATCGATTGCCACAATGTGTCAAATATACCACCAGCAGCAATAACTGGAAAAATATAAGGGGATATTACATCGAAGCGTTCAAATTCTTTTTTTATTTCTATAGAGTCATCCACAATTCTCAATGTTTCTTCTACTCTGTTGAAATTCTCTAATGAGAAAAAAAGACCTTTCTTGTAATAACCGAATCTTTTTGAAGTAGGCTGGCCATTCCAAGACACAGCAACTTTTTTACCATTTTCGTCTTCCACTCTTACTCGGCTCACCCTTAGGCCTGGATGTACGTCCGCAAATATTGATTCAAAGCCTACAAAATTAGCTTCCATAAACCCAGGAATATTTGTATGAAAAGGAAGGTTTTTAACCAAAAATTTTTCTTTATACAACTGAATAAATTCAGGTCGGAGATACTGGACAAAGGTAGGAATGTGATCCAATTTTTTCCGGTTATCATCATCAAAGACTGCTAAATACCTCTCCTTAGCATTCATAAATTAAGATGTGAAATATTAAACTAAAATGTTATGAAGCTTCTTCTGGAATCACTTTTTAAGGTTAGTCGATAATTTTTTCAGTAATTCAATATTTTCGAAATAAATTACCAATTAAAATAAATATGCTTAATTGTAGTTAAAGTTAAAAATTATCGTATAAATAGAACTAACCATGAATTTAGTAGTAGGAAATCTTGTAGATCCCGTATTCAGACCTCCTTCTGAGTGGGATGCTTTATTGATTGCAATTACGGAGGGTTGTACACGAAAATGCACATTCTGTTCCATGTATAGAACGAAAGCATTCTCTATTCGTAAAGATATCGAAGAAATAAAAAAGGATATTAAAAGAGCGGGAGATCTTTATGGAAATCGCGTACGTAAAATATTTTTCGAAGATGGAAATGCATTTGTTGTTAAACCTGAGATACTTATTGAATTAACAGAATATAGTTACAAAATTCATCCAAATCTCAAAAAGGTTAGTGCCTATGCCCATGCAAAGGATATTATAAAAAAATCTGATGAGGATTTAAAAAAAATAGCAGATAGCGGATTTACGATGGTTTATGT
>JAHQWP010000159.1 GCA_029856235.1 Promethearchaeia archaeon | reverse complement strand
TCCAAAAAGATAACCCTCCTATTCCAACCAAGTCACCATCTTGAACGTATGTGGAGATTGCTTCTTCTAATGTTATTACCTTACTCTCGCGAATTTATGTTCTCCTCACTTGATGCAAAATAAATTTAATTAAATAATATAGGTAGCAACAATTTTTGCTCTGTTAAAAACTCTAATAATAAGGAGAAAAATTTGTATTCCTCCTAGTTAAATTGGTTTAGATCAAAAACCTTAATAATTGACGCTACTTCGAAGTTGATAACGCATTAAACATAAATATGATATGAACTTTCATGAAAATTAGAAGATATCTTTGGATTCTGAATTTTATTGGTGCGATAATCATAATAATATCGATTTTTACTCCAACCAGTTACAATGATACAACTTCAACATTTTATTACGTTTGGATGAATCAAATAAGAGTAGATATTGATCCCTTACATATCTATCTTTTGAGAGAAGATTTGCAGCTAGTCACGATTTCTACGATACTTGCCCTAATTATTTTTTCAAGCGCTCTAATGTCACTTACACTTACTAGTATATACATTCGAAATTCAATACCTTTTAAAAAACTCCAATGGAAGATGATTGTTTTGGTGTTGTTTGTGCTTATCTCCACTCTATACTGGATAATCATGATGGAATCATTTTATAATGAATCTGGATATAATCACTGGGTTGCTACTGGGGGGGGATATTCACCTTATTTTGGCGTGATAGGACCTTTTATTGGAGCCACTCTTTTAGTAGCAGGGTCTTTTGTAAGAAGAAAATGAAACTTGTAATTATCTTTAATCAATTAATCTTACTTTTTTTCTACTTTTTTTAATTGCTTCTTTAATTTTACAAAGAATTCTGGAGTCGAGATTTGATATGGTATAGGGTACCTAGTTCCTGCTCTGTGAGTTTTTTCCATACCTTCTATTATTTCATCTACTTTTTCCATAGGAATAGAGGCAATTAAATCTGTATCAGATGCATTACCAAAGCGACGATCGCCAAGACAAGGAAAAGCTATTTGTAGTTCACCCGTAAGCAAAGCATTTGAAATAGTATCAGCACAAACTCCATCACAAAAAGTTGACATGGAAATTCTCCCTCCTTTTTTCCATAAACTTCCTTGAATTATTCTCATTATTTGAGCTGAATTTCCCCAAATTAGGATTAAATCAGGTTGGAAATCAATTCGGTTTAATGCGCCTGAAACTATCGCGTTATATTGTCCGAATGGTAACTTTGGCATCGTTTCAGTGGTTTTTTTTGCAGCCTCCTTTGTTTCGTTATATCTTCCAACGAAAAAAGCGCCCTCTTCGAAAAGTTTGTGCGATTCTTCAAATCCAATAGAAATTCCGGCTAAAGGGCATACATTATCATCTTTTACACATCCCATTGTCCAGCCGTAGTACCGCGCATAACTGAATAATTGACAGAGCGCTACTTCTTTTTCTGGTTTTTTTAAGAACTTTATATCATTTAATTCTTCGGGATTCTGTAATAATTTTACAGCAACAGGGAATGTAGCTAAGCGAAGATATTTGTTTAGTTGATCATCAATTTCTTTGTATTTACTCATAATTTTTCAAATATTTTTAGATTTTCAATTATGAATATGGATTGGATTCCTGTAACTTAGCACAAAATAAGCCTCCTGATGCCGTTGTAGACAAACAACCGTTACAATATTCACAATCTACTGTATCGTTTCCAATACCTTTCATCCATCTATTTGGAAGATCAGGTTCTCGGATAAGAGGTCTAGACAATGAAATGAAGTCGGCACTTTCATCGGATAATATTTGTTCTACAAGCGTAATCGAGTTAATACCCCCAATGAGAATAACTGGTATATCAAGAACTTTTTTGAACGCTTCTGCGTAAGGTAAATTATACGCCGGTTCGTTCATCTTTCCGATAAACATTCGACTTTCTGGTAAGAATGTTGGTTTCCACCCAAGATCTTTTTTTCGTAACTTCGCAACTTCCCATATTCCTGCACTAACTTCAATTGCAGCGTATCCAATTTGTTCTAACCTTTTAGCAACCTCAGTAGATTCCTCTATAGTAGTCCCTCCTTCTATGAAATCAACGCCGTTCATTTTTATAAAGATAGGAAAATCCTTTCCGACCAAATCAACACTCTTCAGATAAATTTCTTCAAGGAATTTAGTTCTTTTCTCTAAACTTCCTCCATAATCGTCAGTTCTTTTGTTACTGTAAGGAGATAGGAATTGTGTTATAATATATCCGTGAGCTCCGTGTAGCTGAACTGCGTCAAATCCAGCTTCTTTAGCTCTTCTAATTGCTTGAGCAAAGGCATCAATAGTGCCTTGTATTTCTTCTCTGGTCATTTCCCGCGGGATTTTCCTTGTTAATTTTTCTTCGATAGCAGACGGGCTAATAGTGTTTTCTAGAAACCTGGATTGTCGGCCACAATGTGCAATTTGTAAAGCAACTTTACAATTTTCTCCATTTTCGTGTACAGTTTCGGCAATCTTACTTAAACCGGGGATAAAATCATCGCTACTAACTCCTGTTTGGTTTTCAAACGATTGACCACTTTTCTGAACGTAAGCATAACCCGTTATTATTAGCCCCGCTCCTCCTTTAGCTAATTTTTCGTAAAGTGTGACGTGTTTATCAGTAACATACCCATCTTCAGTTGCCATTCCTTCAAATGTAGCGGATCTGATAAAACGATTTTTAATTTCTATTGAACCGATTTTCTTTGGTTTTGAATACATAGTATTACCTCTGAATATGGATCGCAATTTCTAATAATAATAATTATTAAGCTCCTATAAATAATTTTTCTCATAAGATTTATATGATGATTTTTAATTGAACAAGTATTACATCATAATATATTACGTTTAGAGGTAATGAATCATGAGAAAAAGATTAGACCAAGGATTAGTGCAAGTTTATTTTGGTCGGGGTAAAGGTAAAACAACCGCAGCTTTAGGTCAAGGATTGCGAGCCATAGGTCATGGATTTAAGGTATATATGATTCAATTCATGAAAGGATATCCTGAATACGGAGAAGTTAAGGCTATAGAGAATACTACTAACTTCGAACTCAAACAATTTGGCACTCCAGACTTAATAGCTACTGCTGGAGAAATTGATTTTGAAGAAGGAAGGAAAGGTATGGAGTTTGCAGAGAAAGTTATTATGAGTGACGAATATGACATCGTAATTCTTGATGAAGTTGGCGTAGCAGTTGAGTACGGGATTGTAAATATAGACGATGTATTAAAATTAATAGAAAATAAGCCAGAAAAAGTCGAATTAATTATCACTGGAGGACCTAAGATGCATCCAAAAATAAAAGAACGAGCAGATTTGCTCACAGAGATGAGAATGATCAAACACTACTATTCCTCAAAGGGTATAAAAGCTCGTTTTGGCATTGAATATTAACGAGGCATCGTGAACTTAAGTATGGGAATTAAGAATGTAAGTATTAAAGACATCTTCATAGATCACTATAAATATCTCGGAATGCGCGAAAATTCGCTCAAGATTTATGACCCTCCACCGAGAAATTTGATTATATCACCTTTTAATTTAATCTTTGATACTATAGATAGATTATTTGTCGTTAATATTAAAGACGATCCTATTTATTTCCGTGTAGAGCTCCAAATATTTCATAAATTAAACAAAGATTACCCACTTGTAATATTGTATCGAAAGGATAATATGGTGGATTTCTATTCTACTAACGAGGTTGTATTAACAAATCGAAAAAAGATGCTCACCGATTTATATGTAAATGTTTCTTTTAATCAGCTGGAAGATATAGAATTTACATTCCAATTTGGTGATGTGGGTTTGAATGCCTTTCTATTTTTAGAAGATAAGTTAGAACAAGAAATTGAATTAAAAATTAAAGAAAATAGTCCTGAGAGAGAATTAGCTTCGATTTTGGCTCCTATGGGGCCAGTAAGTAAGAACCCTAAGTACTTTCCTATCGTTTTCCTCAATAGGTTCGGTATGGTCATAAAAACAAACACAGAAATTTATGTTAAAATTCATGGAGTTAAAAGAAAAACGGCAGAAATGCCTGTTCAAATCAATGGAAGAGACATTTATGCTGCTCATTATTCTTTACAACCGATAATTAGTAATTGGAATAATAACTTTACTGGGAGTATAGATCCAATGATAGTAAATGCACCATCCCTAAAGATTTCGGATAATAATATTGACTTTGTCCTTAAAAATAATTCTGGTTATTACGAGATACAAAAAATCTCCGGAAATAACGAAGAGGAACACACGATCTCTTTCGAGTTTTCTCCAGCAATTCCGAATTTATTATCACTTAGAAATAAAACAAAAATAAAAGGTAGATTTTCGTGTATAATCGACGAAAAAAAGGGGATTTTTGCTGGAGAATACTATTTAGCTCGCACTGGAGAGACTATTGAGCTTATTGTTTTCCCAACCAAAGGTTGGCAACTATTTCCGGGAAAATTGTGGTTAAAAAATTATAAGTGGACATCATCGGTTCATATCCAGGATATCGAAGATATCAAAATGAGTTCAAGTTGGCGGAGAATAATAGGATAACCTTTTATCTATAAAAAATATAAGGATTTCGTGTTTTCTGTTGAAATTTAATAAAATTTTCTTTCTGGAAAAGGTTCCAGGATGTCTCGAATTTTATTTTTCATTTGATTAAAAATTTTGAGTGAACTACCAAATTTATTGCATACTCCGTCTTTTAGATATAAATATAAAAGTGATTCCATTGATTCCAGTTTTTCAATATTCCCTTCTGTAATACAATATAAAAAGTATTGATTATCGAGTTTCTTAAACGATAAGAAATAATATTTTTGAAAACCTGATTTTATTGAAATCCACCTTGGATATCCTTTCATATTTCCAAGAATACTCGCTAAAATCACTTCAATTTTTGCAGTCATGACTGATTCGCTAAAATCAATAACTTCTTCAACTATCCGAGAAATATGTTGTTCAGAATTCGGCTGAAAATGTTTTTGTTCTTCAAATTTTAGAATGTTCTTTTTATCTAAAAGAAGTGAAATAACGCCAACCGATTCAGAGGATAATCCTACATAATGTAATCTAAGCCAATTGTCTATATATTTGAAATTTGGTTTCTCGAATTTAACTTTTAATTCAACTGCTTTTTCAATATGGTTTAAATATATATTCATTTTGATGGAAATTTCACGTTTTTCAAATTTAGACAATTTCTTGAGATTAATTTTATCTTTTTTTAACATATCATTGAAAAACATCGAAACTTGAGTAAATATCCAACTGCTATCTTTATCTGAAAAGTTACCTACGAGAACGTGAATGACTCCATTTCTTTCAAGAAAATGAGCGATTAACTTCTTTTCTTTTTCTTCTTCTTCTTTCCCGTTTCCTAAAAAAATCAACATTTTATCAAGTGTTCCAGATAAAATACTCGAAGAAATAATGTCTAAATCATTTGTTAACGCTAAAATATACTTGTATTTTTTATCGTTATAAAATATTGGAACTCTCTCTTTTGAAACAATTCCGTAAAAAAATAGCTTCTTAGGCTCATCAGGAATCATTTTCTTAACTGTTCCTTTGGTTTTCTTTGGCGTTTCGATTTTAATCCCTTTTACTTCTGCTTCATTTGTAACATTGTTCTTCCCATATACGAGTTTAAAGAGGTTTTTAGAAAAAAGCTTACAGTTTCCACAGATACAATCATCACGATAAGGTGGGTGAAAAGTATAACCACAATGGTCGCATTTTACTCTACGATAAATTTTATCCTTATTTTCCATTTTCAATTATCTTCTTTTAACCATTGTAGTAATTAATAAAAACATATTCTACAAATATTTAAACTTGTTTTTGTTAACTTTTGTGTTCAAAATTAAAATAAAACAATTATTGTAATTATCAATCAACTAAAGTAGAAAAAAAAAAGAAAAGTAATTACATGAATACTATAGTACCTTCTCCCGAAGTAACAACTTCATCATTCTGATTTTTTACAATTGTTTCAGCTATAATAAATTTTAATTTTCCATCTTTTTTAGTAAATTTTTCTTTTACTGTACCAATAGCGGTTAATGTATCACCAAAAAACACGGGTTTTATGAATTTAACAGTTTGTCCACCATATAATATACCAGGACCAAATAATTTAGTCCCTAGAACTGCTGAGATTAATCCTGAGCTCAAAGCTCCATGAGCAACTTGCTTTCCGAACATTTGAGTCTTTGCATATTCAGGATTTACGTGAATAGGATTGAAATCCCCAGTAACTTCCGCAAATTTCATTACATCTTCTTCTGTTATAGTTTTCGTGAATTTTGCTGAATCTCCAACTTTATAATCTTCGTATTTAACTGGCTCTAAATTTGACATAAATTCAACTAATGAAAAAATAGATAAAAATATTAACTATTAAATGAAAGAAAAAGAAATAAAAAAAGTCAACAATTCAATTTATTAATTTCTTTAAATTAATTAAAAACAGATAAAAGGTAAAAAAAAATGGGAAAATTAGCTAAAGGCGTTGCGTTGGTAGGAGCGGGAATGTCCAAATTTGGAAATCATTTCCCAGCTAAACGCAATCCTGATTTATGGATCGATGCTTGGCTTAATGCAGTTGAGTCAGTGGATAATGGAATTGAGCCAAAAGATATTGATGCTTGCTATGTCGGTAATTATTCTTCAGACTTATTTAATCATCAAGGACATTTAGGACCCCAAATGGCTAATCTAGTTGGTTTAACGCCAAAACCAGCAGCTAGATTTGAAGGAGCTTGTGCTAGTAGTGGTATAGCTTTAAGACAGGCAATTATAGCAATTGCTTCAGGCGTACATGATGTAATAGCGGTAAGTGGTGTAGAATGTATGACAGAACTCCCAACAGCGGGAGTTACTGACGTATTAGCAACGGCTTCCGACAGTTTATTTGAGTATCCTGCTGGGGCAACGTTTCCGGGATTATATGCTACACTAGCATCAGCACATTTTCATAAATATGGGACAACTGCAGAAGATTTAATGAGGGTTGGTATTAAAAATCATGAGAATGGCGCGGAGAACCCTTACGCTCAAATGCAACAATCAATTAAAGATATGATGATAAGTAAAAAGAAAAGATATGAAGAACAAGGAAGAGAGGTTCCTGATTGGTCGGATGAGTTCGATTTTCTTAAAAGTTCTGCTAACCCAATCATAGCATCTCCATTAAGATTATTTGATTGTTCTTTAATTACTGATGGAGCGGCATGTTTATTTTTAACATCAGAAGAAAAAGCTAAAGACTTTACAGACACACCTATACGGATAACTGGTACAGGTCAAGGTAGTGCTGCTTTATCATTACACGATAGGGATTCACTAACCTCCTTTATTGCGACAAAAGAGTCAGCAAGGCAAGCATATCAGATGTCTGGTTTAAAGCCAAAAGATATTCAAATCTGTGAAGTACATGATTGTTTTACAATCGCTGAAGTTGTCGCTCTTGAAGACTTAGGTTTCTATGAAAAAGGTAAAGCTGTTGAGGCAATAAAAAATGGAGAAACAAAACGAGATGGTGCTCTACCAATTAACACCTCCGGAGGGCTTAAAAGTAAAGGACACCCTGTAGGGGCAAGTGGAGCAGGAATGGCAGTAGAAATTTTCAAACAGATGAGGGGTATTGCAGAAAGAAATAGACAGGTAAAATTTGACGTTGAAAAAGCAATGTCTCACAATTTAGGAGGATCTGGTGGAACTTGCGTAGTCACCATTTACCAGAAATAGAGGTGAAATTTTAAAAATGTCAGAATTGGATAAAGATTTTACTATACAAAGCTATTTAGAATTTTTACAAAGTAAAAAATTAATGGGCTCAAAATGTAAAAATTGTGGTATACTGTACGTCCCAGTAAGAAAATTATGCACTAAATGTAATACATCTAGCATGGAATGGGTCGAAATGTCTGGAAAAGGTGAATTAGCAGCTTTTACAAGTATTACAGTAGGAACACCTTATTTTATTGAAAAAGGATATGATAGAAAAAATCCCTATTGTTTTTCAATTGTAAAACTCGAAGAGGGTCCAATGGTCTCTGCTCAATTAGTTGGCGTAGATGAAAGCAAACCTGATACGATTAAAATCGGCACGCCATTAAAAGTTATATTCTTAGAGAATGAGCTTAAAGGTGAAACCAAAATAGATTTAGGATTCGAACCCGCATAATCACAAATTTTTATTTTTTATTTTTTATTTTATTTGATATTAATAATTTCACACAACAATTTTGGTGGTTTTAATAAAAAAATCTTATAAATTAATTACAATCACATTTATTGCGTTAATTGTAGTTATACCTATCACCATTCCAATTTTTCTTTTATTTAACAATAATAAGTTCACAAATATTAATATTGAATTGCAATTCGATGGCGATACTGCATACAGTTATGTAGCTTATCAAATAAACATCAACACAACCCACTATAGAATACCTGGTACTCAAGGTAGAGAAGATTGCGCTCAATATTTTATAACTAAATTTCACCAAATCGATCCCACGATTAGTTTTACGCTTCATAATTTTACAATTCATTCCATAGGATGTCAAAATGTTCTGTTTAAAATTAACGAAAATTATTCAAACATCCTGATCTTAGGCGCTCACTATGATTCTAGGGCTAAAGCTACTAAGGATTCGACAAATCCTGATCTACCCGTACCTGGAGCGAATGATGGAGCTAGTGGAAGCGCAGTTTTAATAGAACTTGCTAGAGTGTTATATGAAAAAAGACATAATCTTTCTCTTCAAATTTGGTTTCTATTTTTTGATGCAGAGGATCAAGGTCGTGATTATGATTATGGAATATTTGAATGGGATTGGTGTTACGGTTCTAGGAAGTTTGTACAAGACATCGATACTTTCTATAACTCTTCAAACGAATCGTTTGATGCAATGATCTTATTGGATATGGTGGGAGGCAACAATCTCCGCTTTATTGCTGAGCAAAGATCAACATCTTCTCTTTTAAATGAGTTATTTGAAACTGGAAGGCAGTTAGGATTTACAAGTGCGTTCCCTTCCGATCCAACAGTTAGTTCTGTTTTCGATGACCATGTAGCATTCGTAGATTATGGCATTCCATCAGCTGATTTAATTATTAAATTTTGGAACGCACCTATTGAATGGCCGTATCATCACACTACCGGAGACGATCTCTCTCATATCTCAAGTACCAGCCTAGAGATAACTGGGAAAACTGTAGAACAATTTATTTATAATAATTACTATGAAGGTACCAATCCATTTCAAGGGAGTTTTCCGTGGAGCGGTGATTTTGACCTCTTAGACTCTGAATTATTCATATTCGTTATAATAATTATCCCAATAGTAGGTATAGCTGTTATTGTATTATATTTACATTCGCGATCAAATAAAGATAATAAATAAATGATCAGTTGTTAATTGACCAAAAATATTATGTCTCAATTTTTTGTCCTAAGATTGCGCGATGGTTAGTTTTATCAATATATATCTCTGATAGATCAAAAGTATTAAAAACTCTTTTTATTTCTGAGACTGTAAAAAAATGATGAGGAAGTCCTTTTTCTTGACCTGTTAATGGAATATAAGTTCTCGTCTCAACCCTTTTCATGTCTTGCTTGTTAATGTAAAAGCCTTGAAGTAGTGGGAATGTAAGAAAGATATGGCCGCCTGGTTTTAAAACGCGAATTATTTCATTGACGGTAAACAGAACATCCTTCATTAAATTATGATGCATTACTTGTATTGAGATTACAGCATCAAAAAACCCGTCAATATAGGGAAATTTGTGTTCAATTTTTTGACAAACTAGTTCCGAAGATAGATTCTCTTCAGCTAACCAATTTTTTGCTATCTCTATACCACTCGGAGACCCATCAAGACCATAAACTTCGAACCCTTTTTTTAGTAAAAATAAAAGATGCCTTCCAGTTCCGCAACCCAAATCTAAGACTCGTCTTACTCCATTTTCGCTAAAAATATTCGCTATTCTCTCCATATCGGGGTGAGATTTTGTGAAATATTTACCTTTTTTAGCGAATATGTCGTCCCAGTCAGGCATAATTCTCTTTAGGTTAATGCTTTTAGTTCAATGATCACATTCGTAATAATAGTGTCCATACTTCTCTTTAAAAGCTTCTGCGACTTCATTAATTTTTGGACGAATAAATTCGTAACCGTCTTTTATAGTTTCGTAAGTAACTGGTAAACTACCTAACACTTCACCATCAACTTGGCAAAGATATGGCTCATCTTCAGATTTTAACATCTCAATTCGAACCTTTTTGCTCTGATACTCATAAACATCAGGATGGGGTAATAACGAGGCGCTGTACATTCTTTTAAATTGAAAGAGGAGCTTTATTTTTCCTATGTCTACTACGCTTATATCAAATAACCCGTCTTCTACACTTGCCTTTTGACACACATACATTCCCCCTCCATACGCACCTCCATTTCCTACTGCAGTTAGATTTGCCATTCCTTCGAAACTATCGTTATCCATTATAACTTTAATTTCTCTACTCTTCCAAGCGAATAAAGTTTTGATAACAATCGCATTATAATTTTTTTCTTGATTCTCATTTGCTCTTCTCGCCACTTCAGCATCGAAACCTTGTGATCCAACTCCTAGAAAGTATCTTTCGACACCTTCATCAGTCTTAGCGAATCCTATATCCGATTTACTAGTATATCCTTCAGCAATTATTTCACAAGCCCTCTTTATATCAGGAGTAATTCCTATTACTGCAGGAATATCATTTCCTGATCCCATAGGAATGAAACCGCATAAACTACTGGATTTTGAGCTAATTGCTCCATGGAGGACTTCATTACATGTTCCATCTCCTCCCGCACCAATTACTCGATATCCTTCCTTAGCTAATTGAGACGCTAGTTCGATTGCATGACCGGCATATTCCGTTTTAAAAAATTTGTAGGACAGTTTAAGATCGTCTAAACACTTTTTTGCATATTCCATATCTTTCATTGCTTGGTTTAAGCCCCCAGCAGTGGGATTATGAATAATTGCATAATCGGCTTCCATATTTCATACACCTAATTCTTGATACTTAAATTTCTTTATTTGAATATATTATAATTTTAAATCTAGAACTATTTAAAAATTATAGTTTAAAAACATAGGAATCCTAACTTAAATTTTTCATTAAGTAATGAGTAAAACCTTATATAACGAGTAAAAAATTGAATCCTTCACATTCGTGGATTCATCTTTCTTTCCATACACAACCACAGCCACTGCAAGTATAAATTTTGCCATATACTCGCGGAAAGTGACTTATGATATCGTTTTTATCAATCGATTCGTGAATTTTGTACCAATTTTCGTCGGTACATATTGGACATAACCGGCGTCCTATTGGTTTTGGGACTGTTAAAATTTCTCCTGAGTGGGTAAAGAGCCCTTCGTTCTTGATAGAATTAATCAAGTTCTTTTTCTGAATGAATTTTTTAACAACTGGATCGATCACAGTAGAATTGTCTTTAAGAACAGTAGATTCGTGGTGAATCTCTGTAACAGGTGAACTAGATTCAAGCATTTTAAGGTAACTTGAAACAATAGGTTTAATTTCGTTCTTTTTTGGTAATCGTTCGTATTCATTAATGAAATTACTTATAAAATTTTCCACAAACACTTTTTCTATGACTAATCCTTTTTCTTCAGCTTCTCTTACAATATCTCCTATAATGTAATCTTTTAAAACAGGATCTTCCATAATCATCTAGAAACACCTCACCCAATAAAGTTCTTTATAATTGTGTTATTACGAAAACAATACTAGTAGATTAAGATGGTATACTATAAAATACTATCTCAAAATTTACTAGACACCTATTTGATCAAAAATCGACTCTATTCTCCCAACATAATATATCAAATCCTATCAGCTTGTTAGAACAAAATTTATATTAGCATATTTATTTATTTAGACAAGAGAAAGAGTATATGTAAAAATCGATTGAGTAATACATGAAGAACGCAAGCGAAAAAGTTAAAAAACCGATACCTCACAAAAAAATAATTATAGCAGTAGTATTGATAATTACAGCGTTCTTTGGTTCTTATCTGGTGTATTTTATCTTACAAGTTTCTTTTAATACGGAGTCTCCTATTGTTGTAGTAATTAGTGGCTCAATGGAACCTACTATCCATAAAGGAGACCTATTATTCGTAGCGGGAATGGACGCAGATGATATAAAAAACGGAACTGCCGTAGATAAAGACGGAGATGTGATAGTGTTTGACGCTCGAGGTTTGTGGCCCGGTGCACCTCAAGAACCTATTGTTCATCGCGTTATCGATAAGTATCAGATAGGCGATACCTGGTATTTCATAACTAAAGGGGATGCTAACTCCTTACCGGATGCAGCCGATATCCCAGAATCTCGAGTAATAGGAGTAGTTATAGGAGGTATACCATATATAGGTTGGGTGAAAATATTTTTAACTGAATCTGGTTTATTGATTCCATTACTAGTTGTAATTTCAGTACTTCTTATTATTAGCATAGTTAGAGATGTTATCAAAGAGCAACAAGAGGATGAAGTCAAAGATAATAAGAAAGATAAGAAAGATATTGATACGCAACCTCAAGAAGAGGAATAAAATTATCTTCTAAAATTAAGTATTTATAGTTATTATGCATTTTTCCTAGATACCAAATTTAATAATGAAATTAGTGAAATAAAATGGCTTGGACTCCACCTTCAAAATTTACCGTAACAATATCATTCTTGTTCTTAGCAATAGGTTTGTTTCTTTTAGTTGATATTATATTTGGACACCTTACTGGCATATTACCACCTATAGCTATTGGAACATTCAGTTCCGATGAATGGTATGGAATTATTGGAATGACCTGTGTTTTTCTTGCGTGGTTTCTGATGTTTTTAGGCGTAAGAATGAAAGGTATGTAGGACTAATTATTTCTTTTTTTCTTTTATTTTGACAGATTTCTCTAAGAAACTCATTTGTAACACATCTAAATTGAGTATAGAATATTAGATCAAGTTATTAAGATGACAATAATATTTTTATGAAAGAGAATATTTTAAAAAAATGTAATATAAAATCGTAATAAAAAAAATTACGAGAGAACATCAATACAGTATAACAAGATATACAAAATTAAAACAACATAAAATAAAGCATAGAGGTAAATATTATGGCAAAAGACGCAACAAGGTCAAAAGAAGAAAATAGTGTTTTTGTTGGTCGACGCCCTACCATGAATTACGTAATGGCTACAATGATGATCCTTAACAAGGGTGAGGATTGTACTGTCAAGGCCCGAGGTAGAGCTATTTCCCACGCGGTTGATGTGTGCGAAATTTTAAGAAACAGATTCTTAAAAGGAACTGAATACAAAGACATAAGGCTCTCCACTGAGCAGCTCGAAGGAGAAAATGGTCAATCAAACAATGTTTCAAGTATTGAAATAGTGCTTGCTCCACCAAAATAAATAATGAAACTTAGAATTAATTTCTCTTCGCTAAAACAAAAAATCTCTCTTTTTTTTCTTAATTATTCTTTAATTTTTTACTTGGGTTATTCTAATTGGCAGTGAATTTCTCTTTAATTAACTCCACGCCAACAGAATTATAGATTTAAAACGAATGGTTGGACTTTCAAATAGGTTCAAGGATGGTAGAAATAGCAGAATTATTAAGGGTTTGTAATAAGATTTAAAAACTCATATTGTAATAATATTAAATAATAAAAAATCAATTTTATTCTGATTTTTTACTACTTTTCACTAAAATTTAACAGAAGTATAAGAAGAGGTAGAAAAATAATGGCTAAGAAAAAGGTAGAACCCCTATTTGTAAAATCTAAAGTTCGGGAATATATTAAATCTAACAATCTTAATACTAGCTCTGGTGTTCTTGACGGAGAAGCGTTAAATGAAATGATCGTTTGGATTCTTGACAAAGCTTGCGATCGTGCTAAGGGTAACGGTCGAAAAACAGTAAAAGCACGAGATTTGTAAACAATTTTTAAAAAATTTCAATCTTTCTTTTTTTTAATATTTGAACAAAATCTAAAATGTTAAGGATTTAGCAAGGAACTAATTGGTTTAGTTTCTCTTTTAAAATTTGCAGTGCTTATACCGGTTGAATGGTCCTTGCTCACAAATATTTTATGCGCGTTGATATCTGAAGGGATGTCGGTATGGGTAATTAGAAAAATTTGTGAGAATGTTTTTGATTTTATTAAATGTTTAAGAATTCTCTCTCTTCGAGTAGCATCAAGTGCGGCTAAAGGCTCGTCTAATAGTAGAATGTCGACTTTAGGATTTTTCTTAGGAGATTCTTTTATCGGTCGAATTTTACTCATCAATTCTGATATAGCTAATCGAAGAGCTATCCCTAACGCAGTTTTGTCTCCTCCCGAGAGAACTTCAATTGATTCATGAACTCCATTAAAATTGTCTTTAATTTTAAGAGATAATCCTGTCTTCCTTGTTCCTGATAGGTCTAGAAGTAAATCGCTATACTGGCCAGAAGTAAAATCTTTTATATATTTATTTGTAGTTAATGCGATGTTTTTTACTAAACGTTTTACAACCATGTATTCAGTTACAAACCTTCTGACTAATTCTTTAGCTTTATTTATATGGTCAATTTCAATTTCGAGTTCTCCGATGGATTTTTGTAATTCTTTCATACGTCTTTTTTCTTCTTCTAAATTTACAATTTTATCCTGGTTAATCTTAAATTTCTTTTGTGTGTCATTATACTCTTTATCTTTTGCTTTTAATTCAATTGCAAGTGTTTTCTTTTCGATAGAAAGTTTGTTTACCTTTTCAGCACTAAAATCAGTAAATTTTAAATTGCTTTTTTTGAGGAAGCTCTTAATGTCTTTAATAGCCTTTAAAAGCCCCATTTCATATTTCTGATAATTTTCATAATCTTCTTTTAATCCTTGCATTATTGTAATTCGGTTTTTAATTGCATCCAGCTTAGTTTGATATGATTTAATTTCTGAGTCCAAGTTATCAAGTAACTTAGTAATACTCTTAATTTTATCTTGACTGATTGCGATTTCTTTATTAAATTTTGCAATCATTTGATCATGGTGTTCTTTGGTTAACTCATTTTGGCATGTAGGACAGAGAGCTATTTTCAAACCATTTTCTTTTAATGTAAAAGTTAAACTATCTTCCATCTGCTTAATTTTTGATTTAGAGTCGTCAATACGGCCCCTAGTTTTTCCTAATCCTCTAAATGTAGCAGCTCGTCTTTCTTCAACTATGTTTTTTTTAGTTATAATATCATTCTTATTTTTCGTTAAAAGGTCAACTTTCTCGATAATGTTTTCTATTGGTTGAAAATCATTTATGTTTAGTGAGGTTTTTTTGATTTTTGCTTGAAAATCACTTTTATTGGAGCGAATAAGATCTTCTAATTTATCTTTTTGACGGTATAGTTTTTCTAAATTAGAAATCAAATCATCTGATGGAAGAGACACGATTTTTTGTTCAAGTTGCTCTTTTTTTATTTTAATTTCAATTAATTGTTTTTCCAATTCTGAATTTTCGATAGAGACTGTATTAATATCTTTTTCAATTCGTTCATCGGGTACTCTCTGCTTTTCTAGTTTTTCTTTTTGATATTTTTCATTTTTAGATTCACTATCGAGATATGATAAAGCATCGTCAATTATATTAAGTCTAAAAAGATCAATTATCATCTCTCTTAAGTCCGCGCCCTTTTTATTTGCTAACTCTTCTACCTCACCTTGCCTTACGAAAACGGTATTCAATGCTTGTTCAGTAGAAATCTCAAAAAAGTTTTCAATATTAAATTTCTTGATTTCGCGATAAGTGTTTTTTATCCATTCGAATAATTTAGTAGTTGTTGCTCCTGTCCTGTTCCATTTACGATAAATATTATACTTCTTATTATCTAAAGAAAAATAGATTGTTACTTCTGCTTTTGCCTCACCATAAGTAATAAAGGAGGAAGCATTTCTCCCGCTAAAGATTTTCGGACCGAAAAACGCGAACAGGACGCCCTCAAGGATTGTCGATTTTCCATACGAATTTTGTCCACTAATAAGTACTAATCCTTTAGGTAATTCCTCATTAGCTTTTGGTAGTTCTAATTGCTTGTAACCCATGAAATTTTTAAAAACAAGCTTAATAATTTGCATTGATAAGTCAAACCTCTTTTTCTCGCTCTATTTTTCTAAGCGCCTTTTTCAAAGCTCTCATTCCTATCTGCGTTAATTTATCTACATTAAAATTACTTTGTTCCTCGTTTAGCTTCTCGTTCACAAATGTTTTAAACTCTTCATCTGGTTTTTCTAATATATAATCTTGAATTCTACCTGCACTGATGTCGTCTTCAAGATCTTCAGAAATATCTAAAATATTCCATAATAGCTGCAATATATTATACTTTTCAAGCTCAGAAAAACAATCCCTTCTAATTCTAGACATCATCTCGTTTATTTGCCAGTTTTTTTCAAACGTTATTTCTCCACTAAAATTAATTTTTAATCTAGCAGCAGTTTTTGGATTAAAACCTTTATCATTTACATAACTATCTAATTCCGTTTTTATTTTATTCTCTAATTCTATCGAGGATTGGTTAGGATAAACATCGATTGTTATAATTGTAAAGATTCGTTGTAACAATTCATTTGTAAACACTTTTTCGATATTCAAGTTTTTAGTTTTAGCATCAATATCTACGATTAGATAACCTTGTTTCTCGTATGCTTCTTTAAAATTCAATGGTAGTAAACTTCCAGAATAAAAATGATTTTTAGACAACATTTTTAAGCCATGTTCATGCCCCAACGCTACATAATCATAACCTAAGTCATCACTATTAACTTTATTATGCAAGGTGTCATCACCTGCAGAGCCATGAGCAACAGCTATATTAATAAATCCATCTCCCTTCGGGGGGAGTTGATTATCTATCCAATTGTCATATTGTTGCTGATAGATTTCAAAGCCTTTAAATTCAAAGTATGGAAATAAATAGAAACGAGTTTTTTTAGTAGGAAATTCTAAATTAAGAGCTTTTCCTTCTTTTATAGCAGTAATCAAATCCCTCTCTTTAAAATAATAAAGATTCGGAAATTCCCCTTCTTTAATATGAGATTCAAATGGCGTATATTCGTATCCTCTGAAAATACCATGATTTCCTTCGATATAGATAAGCGGAACTTGACCATGAGTATTCCTAAAAAATATTTCTAATCCTTCTTTAAAAGTTCTTCTAGCAGGTTCTGGAGGGGGATACGAGCTAAACAAAAAGGGGTGATGAAACATGTCTCCACAATGAACTAAAAAGTCTAAATTTTTAACCCTCGACACATCTTCCATAACTTTTAAAAAAGTATCGTAGAGTTCTTGTTCGTATGGCCTTGAGTAATTCTGAATTGCCCATTTATTTATAGTGCCTCTTCGAGCTCTATATCCTAGATGGGTATCTGCCATTTGTATAATTTTTACCATGTTCATTCACATTTTAGTCTTAAATATTATTTAGGGGGGATTACTTTATGTCTACGAACTTGCATAAATCTTTGTGTTTTAGGATCGTGTTGGAGTGTTAGGAATTGAGCCTCAAAGTTATGTTGCTCTACAGGTAGCATTGTGCTTGCTTCGTGAGCGCCCATTAAGCTTAAAGGGTAGCCATACGGAGAAAATGGGATTAATCTTTTGAGAAATGTTTTAGCGTCGGTTGTATCGTAATAATCAGGAATGTCAAACCGCAAGGATGCGCTGTCTTCAATAAGTCTCACGATGTAAGTCCAACTTTTTGTATATTTTGATAATTCTGGTAATTCAACGATATAAGGATTAGTTTTTATTTTGTCGTCCCAGTATAATAAAATAAAATTACCTTGAGCATCCCTAAGGCGACTCGTTTTTGAAAAGCTAAAATAATTAATATCGTAGGTTTGTATGAAATTGTAAAAGAATTTTATGAAACTTTCGGGGGGAAAGATGTGTTGGCGGAACATGTGAATTCCATCGCCTAAGAAAACGACTTTTTTATTTTTTCCCCAATTAGATTCGTCTTTTATACGAATTAACGACTTTAAAACTTCATCTGCTGTTCGAATCCTGTCCACAACATGACCTAACGATGGATAGTAATAGTTGTGTTCATTAATGAATTTATCAATCTTTTTCTTATAGGTGTTCTCAAACCAATCTTCAATATCATCAATGTTGTATTTTAAACTCCCATGATAAAATTCTTTTTTCAATTTTTTAATGAAATTGTCAATAACATCTCTATAAATAACAAGTTTGTGTACGTTGTCTTCAATATAAGCAAAAATCGGTTTATACATAATTAAGTCTTTCTTGTATTTACCGTTTTTATAGCTAAGTTGACACTCTCCAAATTTAAAACCAGCGATTTTTCCATAGGTTCCTGTATTTGTATATGAACTCTCATCAAAACCTATGATTTTAAAGTCATCATCTACGTAATCGCTTAAATCTCCTTTTACTATTTGGTGTGCCATATCAATACAAAGTTTAGTAGAGTTTTCCAGAGGAATATCAAGGTTATCTGCTTCTAGTTCAACCTTTTCATCTTTAGTCCAATTTGTAATTCGCCCCTTCATACTTTCCTTAAATTTTCTAATAATTTGATCGGGTGAAGTATTTGTTCTCTTCTTTAGTGAATCATCCAATGAGATTAGCTCAAAATCAAAAGAAATTCGGTAACACCTCGGATTCAATTTTTAAGGCAAACTTGTTGGGGGGGGAGTTGGATTAAGTTTTTTCATAATATTAGCATAATCCTCGTAAAATTTTTCTGATACTTCTTTAAAATACTCATCATAAAGCGGAATTCTTAATTTTTGAAAATTGGTTAACCATATTGCCGAAATTAAACCTATTCCTCTCGTTCCCGTCAAAGATTCGAGATCTGATTGTTGAATTCCTCCGCCTAAAGTTTTAGCGGCCACTACTTTTTCCTTTTCTGATCGTAGCGGTAAGTTTATGACAGTATTCATATTAGATAAAATTGTGTCGTCAATGGGTGAATACTGTTGTGAAATCACTTCGAGGGCCAAATTGAACTTTCTTCCTTGACGAGAAATATCTTTAAATACATTACTATGTCTCATCATATCGGGTCTTAACAAGCTTGGAGCCTCTTCAATAGTAAAAATTACAATAGGCAAATCTAAGGGGTCCTTCATTTTGTTTCCAGCTTTAATATATAACTTTGATAAATTTTGCTTAAACGCATCGTAAAACGGCTTTGGTAACGTCCGTTCTAATTTTTTCTCAAAGGAGGTAAAATCGGTAGATGACTTTAAGGCTTTTCTAATATCAAATAAAGTTCTCGCTAAGACGCTATTAAAAAGAAATTGTTCAAGATCAGAAATCATTGACACATTAAAAACGATTAACTGTCCTTTTTCTAGTTTTTTAATAATTTTGGGCAATTTACTGGTAGTATTCGATTGGAACATATTTGAATAAGTTAGCCAATGTAATCTCCTTCGTACAGCAGCTAAAGTTCTGTCGTTGTGATTACCAGGAGGAGTATATAACTCATCCAATAAGCTTTCAATATAATCTTCTTTTTTGTCTCGATAAGCAGAATGAACAGCACCAACTTGTAGATCATTGAACGTACCCGTAGAAAACAAATCCTCTGGTTTAACTTCTTGAAGATTAATAATACACGGTTCCGACATACTTTTAAGTTCTGCAGGAGGTTCTCCCTTATTAGGGTAAAGGTAAAACCATTTGCCAAATAATTTTTTATCATTTTCGGCTGCGTTAAAAATGTCGTAAATACCGTATTCCACACATCCAAGAGCGTATTCATCGTGTACATCAATCGCTAACATCGAAACTCTCGTACCTTTCCCGCTCATAATTACATTAGCGTTATGCTGAAGCAATCCATCAATAAAAACTTGGTTTAAATTTGACTTTCCGGATCCTGTTGCTCCTGCTATGAAAAAGTGATAATTTAGAAATTTAAAGGGAAAATAAACGTTAACGTTTCTTTCGGATGCTAAAGTGCCCATAAAAATTCCATCGGGAGTAAAGATGGCTTTTAGATACTCTGCTTTATCGCTTTGTACTGCTGATACTTCCATTGTGTGAGGTTTTAATATCCCATTTTCCATTAAATCTTCAATTAAGAAAAAGACATTAATCACGTTCGCCTTTTCTTTCTTGGTTTTTGTATCTTTTTCTAAGCAAACAATTGGACGCCCTTGAATAATGTATTGCAATTCCATTTCCAATAAATCTTTGATATAGTCACTTATTTCTACATTTCTTAATTGTTGGCGCGTCATGATGTAATCTGAGATTGTTTGCACGTTAAGTACTTGAACAATAATCGTATACTCTTTGTTATTTTTTTTATCTTCAGCGCTTATTTTTAAAAACCCATGAAGATGTAAGTAATGTTCGTGAAAAACTTCAATAGTGCTTTCTATAGAGTTGATTCTAATAATCATGGCAATTTACCATCGAGTTATATTTTTAATTAATATAATAATTATTCGATCTATATAAATAAAGAATGCTATTAATCCCTAGTTAGGAGATTTTCTGTTCTTTTGAATTATTTAGGTTTTATCTTTTTTAATTTTGTGGGACTTTAGCAATTTAATAGTTTTTAAAACCAAGTTAGAAACGCTTTATTGTAGAAAATCTTCTATTAGGTTGTAAACGGTTTCAAGAATTTCTTTTTCAGGCAAGAAGGTTAATCTCATGTGTCCCTTTCCGTAGTTTCCAAAACCAGAACCATAGACACCACATACACCTGTTTCCTTTAGCAATTCTACAACTAATTCCTTATCAGTCTTCCATTTTCCTAATTCAGTTAAATCTAATTTAGGAAAAAGATAAAACGCCCCATTAGGCTTAACACAGCTGATTCCTTCAATTCTTCTGAGTCTATCATAGGAATAATCTCTTCGTTCCTTTAATTTTCTTACCATGTCTACAGTGTGATTGCTTGGCGTCTTTAAAATATCCACTGCGGCAAATTGAGCCACTGAACTGGACGATAATCTAGCCCTTGCCAGTTTGGCTATACCATTCTTGAGTTCTTCAAGTTTATTTTCAGGATCGTGATAATAGAGATATCCTAGCCTCCATCCCGTTACTAAATGAGTTTTTGAAAAACCATTCAATCCGATTACGGGCACATCTTTACTTAACGATGCAGGACATACATACGGTTTATCATAAGTAATCTGGTCGTAAATCTCATCGGATAAAACGGGTAGATCATATTCTCCTGCTAAATCTATGATCTCTTTGATTTTTTGTTCTCCATAAAGAACTCCGGTAGGATTATTAGGAGAACAGATCAAAATTGCTTGCGTTTTGTCAGTGATTTTTTTCCTCAAATCTTCAATATTAGGTTCCCAACCTTGATCCTCATCAAGTTCGTATTCTACAGGCTTTCCATCGTAAAAATTTGTGTAATTTATATACAGGGGATAAGAAGGACCTGGTATCAGTAATTCTCTACCATTTTCTATTAAACTTGAAACAATAAAATTAATCCCTTCCGTAACTCCAGAAGTAACGAGAATGTCATCAGCTCCAATATCGAGATTTTGATTTTTTTTAAGATTTTTACTTAGTTCTTCTCTTAGTTCAACAACCCCTAATGAATTGACATAAAAATTTTTACCATTTTTGCTAGCGTTGAATAACGCCTCAGATATAAATTCTGGAGTAGGAAAGTCATAAAAAACGGGATCTCCAATATTTAAATGGTATACTTGTTTACCACTTTTAGCCACTTCATGAGCAACAGCAGCGATTTCTCTTATCGCATACTCAACGCCTTTAACTCTATTAGTAAGCAATTTTGTCCACTTTAGAAATTTGAAAATTATCCTATATAGTACACTTAACTATACAGAATAAGAGTTAAATAAATTTTCGTTCTTACGAAAATATGTAGAAGAATTAATAAATTTTAAAATTGAAATTCTCTATTTCTGAGCTTAGAAACAAGGTGTCCTCTTGAAAGTAACTGAATTCCAAATTGAGAACTGTAATCGCGAGAAAAATCGGTGGCAATGTTA
>JAHQWP010000158.1 GCA_029856235.1 Promethearchaeia archaeon | reverse complement strand
TAAGGGATTCCCACGGTGTTCCTTTAGTAAAAGTAGTAACCGGTAAATCTATTAATCAAATCCTTAAAGAACACGATATTGAAACTCCTCTTCCCGAGGATTTAACAAATTTAGTGAAAAAAGCGCTTGTTCTAAGAAAACATTTAGAATCAAATCATAAGGACCTTGAATCAAAAAAGGGGCTACAACGCACAGAAAGTAAGATTTACAGGCTAATAAAATATTATAAAAGTAAAAAAGTGCTGGAACCTGATTTCAAATACGATCCAGAGAAAATACGAACTGTCGTCATGAGGTAAAATTACACTATGAGTCAAAAAGCAAAGAAAAAAGGTCCGAAATTAAGGAGGGTTTCGTTTAAAGATAAAGATTGGTATACTGTAATTTCTCCAAAAAGTTTCAACTTCAAACCTATGGGAGAAATTATTGGGATGGAAGAAAATATTATAGGGAGAACTCTGGAAACTTTGTTATACGATTTTACGAATAAATATGAAGATATTAGTTTAAAATTGAAATTCAAGGTAGTTCAAGTAAGTCAGGAATCAAAACAAGCACAATCCATATTCTTAGGGCATTCATATACGAATGATTATGTAAGATCGTTAATCGGTAGAGGAAGTTCTAAGATCCAAACCATAATCAATCTTACAACTAAAGATAAGTTCGTATACCGGCTAACAATCATTTGTACCACAATAAAAAGAGCTCGCAGTTCACAACAAATCGTAATTAGAAAAATTATGAGAGAAATTTTGAAAGAATTTGCTATAACCCTCAATCACGAAAAATTTATCACTGGAATGATTTACTCTGAATTTTCTAACCAGATTCTAAGAATCGCTAAAACAATATATCCTTTATCAAATTGCTCAGTTATCAAATGTAAATTGGTCAGCGTTCCTGAAGGTGGAGAAGATACTGTTTATGTTACTCAAGATGAAGACTTTGAAGTTGTTGAAGTAGAAGTTAAACGATCTAGAAAAAGCGACATAAAAAGAACTGAGAGAATAAATGTAAAGAAGCTTACTCGAACTAATAGGAGTGTTCCTCAACCTAAAGTAGAAAAAGAGGAAGCTAAACCAACAGAAGACGTTTCACCAGAAGAAGTATCCGAATAAAATTTTTCTGTAATTATACATTACCTGCTTCTACTCTTCTTTATTATTCTATTTTTATCCTGAAAATATAAAGTATTCGCAGGTACATCTTCACTCACCATTGTGTGCGCTCCTATTATAGATCCTTCCCCTATTTTTTTACCACACATTACGCTGGAATTAATTCCAGTCTGCGAATTCGGTCCAATAATAGCGCCTAATTTCCGTCTCCCAGAATCAATTAGTTTTTCATTAATATTCATACTTACATTTCTATTATCGAACCTCAAGTTAGATATTTTAGTACCAGCTCCGAGATTAACATTTTCGCAAATAATAGAATCTCCAATATAATTGAAATGAGGGATGGCGGTATTTGAAAAAATCAATGAGTTTTTGATCTCAGACATACCAATATGACAATTATTCCCAATAGAGGTAGACGGTCGTATAAACGCATTCGGTCCAATTAAAGAGTTTTCTCCTATGTAGCAAGGACCTAAAATATAAGTCCCCGATTTTATTAAAGTATTCTTTCCTATGATAACTTTACCCGAAATTTGTACGTTTTCCTCTATTTTTCCTTTAATTTCGTGGTTAATGTTGTTCAAAAGGAATTCGTTCGCATTCAAAAGATGCCATGGTAAACCAATATCGCTCCAAAAATAATCCTTAATAACATATCCCTTAATTTTTCCGTTTAACTGGTTAATTAGGATTTGCATTGAGTCAGTAAACTCATACTCATTCCGTATCGATAATTCAGTCAATTCAATTGCCTTGAATATTGCAGAATTAAAAATGAATATTCCAGCATTTGCTAGATTTCCAAGATTTAAATCAACGGAAGGTTTTTCAGTTATTTTTTCAACATATGCTTCGGTATCTAAAGATATAATCCCATATTCTTGTGGATTATTAACTTCACATAAAGAAATTAAGCCTGCGCAACTGCTCTTCTCGTAAGTCTCTAAAACCTTCTTATAAACCTGCGGATCTGTTAATAAATCTCCATACATTAGGAAAAACTCATCATCCCCTACGAAATCTTTAGCGTAATTAACTGCGTGAGCAGTTCCGAGGTGTTCTAATTGCGTAGCATACTCGATCTTAACATTATATTTAGATAATCCCTCACCAAAATAATTCTTAATAACTTCTTCCTTATATCCAACAATTATTAAGATTTCTGTTATCCCCACTTCTTTTAGGTTTAAAATAGAATGCTCTAATAATGGTTTACCTCCAATAGGTATCATTGGTTTTGGGATCGTAGAGGTAATAGGATTGAGGCGTTTACCCTTTCCTGCTGCTATAATAACAGCTTTCATAAGTAAGAAAAAGAAACATTTTATTTAGAAATTATTGTTCAAAAACTCGTTAAGCTGAGTTTTCAAAGATCTAAAAGGTTTTAAATCTCCTAAAAATTCATTTCTTAAAATTTGTTCTTGAGAAATATCGTCTTCTAATTGTTTAAAAATCTCTTTAATTTTAACGAAGTCTCCCGAAGCGATGAAATCTAAAGAGTATTCATTAATAGGGCTACAGAGTATAATCTTTTTGCAACCATGGTCACCCAGATCGTTAAAATGGACTTCTTTTATATTCGTTTTAGCTCGAATTTGAATGTTCATTATTATTGTTGCTAATTTAGCTGAGATACTAGAAGAGAATAATTCGATATTCTCATCAGTAATCTCCCGATGGAAATTATTTAATAGTGTTTTATCGTACAATTGAGAAATAATTGGTAATCCTTGAGCGGAAATTCCACAATAAATAATCTTATTTTCTATATCGGAACATTCTATATCAATAATTTCATCTTCTATGGGATCTCGATATTTGTCCCATAAATAACCAGTAATTAATTTAATTACTTTAGAGAACTCTGAGTGATTAGATACTTTTTTAATTTTTTCTGCTG
>JAHQWP010000157.1 GCA_029856235.1 Promethearchaeia archaeon | reverse complement strand
ATGAACGAGACTATCAAAATGATCAGTGCAATCGAATCCCAGATGAATAAACATTGGTCTACAGTATTAGAATCCCTTAAAGAACTAAATGATAATATTAATACAAATTTAGACTCATTACTTACGGGTATAAATCCTAAAGGGCTTAGAGAAACTTCGAAATCCCTTCAAGAAATCATGGATACTATGAATAAAAGTGTACAATCAATGAATCTAGAGAAGGTTTTAAGCGAATTGAAAGTTTTAAAAGGTTCAGCTGCACCCAGCGCACAAGCGTCTTTTAAATCCCAAAATATCCCACTTACTCCAAAACCAGAACCTATCACCGCAAATATCAACATACAACCTCATACAGGAATGCCCCCTCCAACATCACAAGATGCTGAAGTATATGGATTTGTCCCAGGGAAAAAGAAGAAGAAGAAAGATGAAGATGATGATCCACACCTAATAAAACCTTCAGATTTATTCAAAAAATAAGGAATTCTTTTATTCTACGCTCTTAAATCTCTCCATAAAAGGCTCTACGCTGTTTTTAACTTGTTCTATGTTTTCTCCTATTTTTTTGAAGTTTATAACTATTGCTGGAATATCTAAATCAGATTTGAGTCTTTCCTTTAATTTGTCGTATGTTTTTGATATTGATGGGCAACCAAACACTTGGTTAAAGATTAAACCATCAATATCCATCTTTTCTGCAACTGTTAAATACGAATTCGTTAAGTTTTCATCGTCACATCCAATACCTTTTACTGATGCATTCAAGAGAAATCGAGCGTATTCTTCAATTGGACTGGAGTGGGTTGATATGGGAATTTCTTCCAAAAAACCTAGAACATCCCAATCTGCATAAATTATTCTTCCTCCTAATTTATAGATAATTTCATGTATTTCCGGTTCCCATCCTTGATACATTGGAGCAAATAACAGCCTTGGCATTTTAGAAACATCCATGCCTATACCCTTTCTTATTCGCTCCCTCATTTCTTTAACTAATTGGCTTAAATTTTCTAAATATCGTTGTGAGTTAGAATTATAATCTTGAAATGTAATTGTTAAAAGAGCTAAAATTTCAGCAAATGTTGCGGGATTACACGGGTAGAAATCTGAACTACTAATCTCGTAAAGAATCGTCTTGTAAAATCGTTTTACTTGGTTTCCAATTCGAAATTGCTTCTGTAAGCTATTATCTGATACAAAATTACCCGTGATGTTTTCCAATTCGCTTATACCGTTCTTAATATTATCAACAATTTGTTCTAAAGCTTCATCTTCTTTAAATGATTTTTTAGGAGGTACATCGATTAAAATTTGCCTAGGAACAGTTGTTTTTAATGACTCATAAAATTTATTCCATCTCCCACAGCGCATAGCGAAATTAAGGTTGGCGTCCACATTTTTTCCTTTTGATCTATGCATCCCATAAAGTGCGTTAATACCGTAACATAATTCTGAAGGAACGCCATTACTGACGCCTAATTCGTACATTTCATTATATTTACTGTTTATCGAAGTGATAACATCTTCAAGGATTTTATCAACAATCTTTAACACATCGAACTGACGAGCAAAATCCAAAAATTTTGCGGTTAAATCCCAACCTAGAACCGAAGTAGCTGATGTTATTGGGGTTAAATATTTGCTAAAATCAAAAGATTCCATCCTAATTGGAAAAACTGGAACTGCTCCAACCGCAAAAACTAAATCGGGGAATCCTAAAGCAACAGAAATTAATTTCTTCTTTTCTCGAAATTTTTTCTTTCGTAAGTAATCTCTCCCTGTTAAAAAATTTGACGCCATTTTTAGAACAGACGTGAAACTTAGGACATCATCAGCGTATACGCTCGTTTTAGGATCATCTCAAGATAGAGTTTAAATTTAAGGTTTTTAGGACTACAATTACAAATTAGTAATTTAAAAGTAATAAAATTTATGAGCTAAATTATAAGGTTTTAAAATACTATAATATCATGGAGCCTAATAAAATTGAATGGAAGAGTAGTTTAATTAAAAGTCTAATATATAGAAGTATTACGCTTGTACTGGGAACAACCACAGCATATATTTTGACGGGAAGTATCGCAATTGCTACAGGTACCGCACTTTTGACAGAATTAGTCCAAGGAATATTCTATTTTGTTTACGAACTTGTGTGGAGTAATATTGCAAGAAGAAAACTTGAAAGGCGCATCTTTAACAATCTCCAGATTAAAGAAATTGATTTAAAAATAAATTATACTTCAATAGAAGAACTAGCTTATGTTCTTTCACAAATAGACACCTTCGTTCCAAAATTATATTTAAGTACACTCAACATTTTAAATAGTATACTTAAAAATGAAGAATTAGAGGAAATCAGAGAGAAAATTCAAAAATATAAGGATCACTTCCAGAGAGTTCACTCGCGTAGAAAATTATTTTTTGTGGAAGAGTGAACATTTCTATTTTAGATGAAATTTATTAATTTCTAATTCTAATTCTAAAATTCTTGTACGTTTACAATTACATAAATTTCTTAGTTCTAATTGGAGGGTAACTTTCAAAATTATTAGATTTTTAATAAAAATCTTATTAACTTTTTATTTTTCAATTCTCTGCAGTTATAATATTATACATTTACGCAAAAAATTAAATAAGATAACTCATTTATATAAATAAGAAATATTAAGTATTTGATATTCTCATACCTGTAAAACTTTTTAGGAATTTAGCTTAAAAAATAAAATTTAGAAAGGCACTTCCTGTAACAAATTAATTTTTGCCTACCTTCGATAGACAAAAAGCTGAATTGTTAATACTAATATGACTTACTTCTTAAGGTAAAATTGGCAATCAAATACTTTAAAATGAAATTTTAGCAAACCAGCAAAAAAAATAAGAGAGTGATAATAATAAGGACAAAAACTATCGAGAAATTAATAACTATGAACGAAATTTCTTCAACTATCCAAAAAATGTTTAAATCTCAATTCAAGATTTCTAAAAAATCTATTATTTCTGAGGATTACCTATTAATAATAGGTATCAGTGAAAAAGGTTTTATTTCAGTAGTTCAATCTTCAATAGATAGGAATTTTGAGAGAACTCGCATATCCATTTTGGTGTTTAATACTCAATCGTTAGCTAAAGATTTAAATATACAACAAAAATCGCAGAATTGGATAGATATCATTGAAGAAAAATTAATTCGATCATTGAAAACTGAGGTTAAAAATGAATTTCACAATCCATTTACAGAACTTTCTAAATTTCAATTAGAGAAAACTCAAGAAAAAAGAAAAATATTAAAGCTCGAAACTAGAATCCTAAATGTTTTAATAAAGCATTTATATCGAAATATTGACTTTTCAGATGAAATTATGAAATTTCCTTTTTCTGTGAACCATATTGATGGAAAGCGGGAAGAATGGGATGATATTTATTTTCCATATATTGAAGTAATTGAAAAAAATATAAGAAAAACCAATCTAGAGAACACAAAAGTGTATCGCAATTATAATTTTGCATTAAAGGGCGATACCTTTCAAAGAGTAATAGATTTAGTAATGGTTACAACTAAAGAATCTTCCCTAGACCCCAAAAGTCAAGGTACTGAAGAAATAAATCCCTATGATTATGAGATTACTTTTATTTATTGTAATAGAACATCTGAAACATTTAAATATATGAGTTTATTAAAGTTCGTGAATGAAATTAAGGCGTTTTCAGAGAAATTCAAGAATGATAAAAAGAATGAGTGCCATAATATCAGATCACAATTAATTTTAATCTCTAAATTTGGATATGATTCACAAATTAAAGATTATCTAAGAACTCACTTGATTAGAGAAGTAGATTACACAATTCCTTTATTATTAGTACCTCCTATAAATAATAAAGTGTGGCACAATTTTACCGAATATCAAGATTTACAAACGCAGAAACGAGATGATTTGAAGAATATTATTCGAATAGGTAATAAAAGGCAAGCATCATATTCATTTAGGAATAATATGGTAAAAAGCGCAAAAAGTGATTATGCTCAGATAATTGCAAAAGATAAAGTGGATAAGAAAGATAGTGAATTTTTAACTATGTGGCATCAGATACTAAATGTTTCTGAATCAACGGAAATTCTAAAAATCTATAAAGATCAAGAGAAATTTGACAAAGATATTAAAGAGAAGATTTCAATATCTTAAGGTATTTTCTATAATATTAGAAAATTATTTGAACATTTCCATAAAGGCACCTAATCTAGTTTTCACCTGATCGATTGATTCTCCGATTTTATTAAAAGTGATTGCTGTAGTCGGTATTTCAAGCTCGTTTCTTATCTTTTCTCTTAGCATAGAATAACAATTTGAAATGGAGTGACATCCAAATAATTGAAAAAATATCATTCCATCAGCATTTAAATCCCTTGCCATCCTCAAATATGAGTCAGTTAACTTATCATTATCGCAACCTATTCCTGTTTCTGTAGCTCTCATGAGAAATCGGGCGTATTCCTCAGCAGGATTTGAATTAGGTGATGTGGGGATTTCTTCTAATAATTGTAACAGTTCCCAATCGGCATATAGCGCTCTTCCACCCAATTCATAAATTATCTCATGACTTTTTGGTTCCCATCCTCCAAACATCGGGGTCACAAATATTCGAGGCATATTAGATACGTCCATTCCGATTCCTTTTCTAATTCTTTCTCTCATTTCTTTCTCGAGAGACACAATATTATCTCTATATCTGGTTGCGTTTGAGTTATAATCTTGAAATGTAATGCTTAATAGTGCCATTATTTCGCTAAATGTTGCAGGATTGCACGGATAAAAATCAGAAGCGCTAATATCATAAATTATGTTTTTGTACGCTCTTTTTACTTGGTTACCGATTTTGAAATGATCTCTTATCTGATTATCCGTAATTGTATTACCTGTTAAATCCTCAAACTCCTTAATCGCGTGTGAAATGTTATCCGTTAGTAATTCTATGGCATTTCCAATGTTTCTAGGGGGTATATCGATCCAAATTTGTTTAGGACCTTTGTTAATTGCTTGCAAAGATTCTAGATATTTATTGTAGGCACTACAACGGATAGTAACGTTAAGGCAAGCATCTACATTGCTTCCTTTTGAGACATGCATACCAACTAAGCTTTTTAATCCGTAGCAAAAATCAGTTGAAATTCCATTCTCAATTCCAATATCATACATTTCGTTGTACTTTTTATTTATCACATCAATTACATCTTCAATAATGTCATCTACGATTTTGCTTACTTCGTTAATTCCAAGTTTTCTTATAAAACCTAGAAAATTAGATACCCTGTTCCAACCAAAAATACTTGAAGCTGAACCTAAGTAGGTAAGATATTGACTTATCTCAAATTCATGCATTCTAATCGGAAAAACAGGAATGGTATCAGCCGCAAAAGCTAAATCTGAAAATGGTAAAGTAACAGCTACTAATTTCTCTTTTTCTCGAAATTTTTTCCGTTTTAAATAGTTACGCCCCGCTAACAAGTTGTAAGCGATACGTAATACGCTACTAAATTGTATGATTTCATCTGCAATTAAACTCATTTCATCATCTCTAGATATGCTTCAATTCTTGTTGATAACTGACCTCTATTTGCTCTCGAGTAATCTCTTTCTAAATTTAGAACTTGAATTCCTTTTTCTTGAAGTCTATCCTTTAAAAAAGAGGACATTAACGAGATGTGGTCACAAAACTTAATGATATGGTTGATTACACCTAGTTTTTTACCTTTTGTTTTTGTATAATCTTGGTAATAATTCTCGATTTGAGATATTTTATGTTGAAGAAAATTAGGTACTGAATGGTCCCCATATATATTATTCTTGAACTTCAAAACTAGTAATTCTAAAGGATCTTTTTCCGTATTTATACTATTATCATCTATAATTTGGGAATAATAATGATTCCCAATCCAAGTATCGAAAAAAATAATATTTCCTCCTCCTTCCTCGATTAAATCGACCATATTATCGTTAATAAAGATCGAGCAGCCAGTAAGTAAAACATCTTTAGATGTTTCTGAAATAGAGGATGGATTTTCTTTAACGTATCGAATAAATTTCTCTAAATCTGGTTGAAATTCAGGACCATAAAGCATCGCTCTATGTAAAACTTTTAATTTTTCCGATCCTAAAATCTCTAACTCATTAACTTTTAGTAAGACTTTTTTAAATTGGTTAAATTTGTTTATACTCTCAATTAATCTCTCGTTAGTTATTTTAGTTCCAATAATATCTTCAAGTTTACTCTTTAGGTCTAATAATTCTAATTTAAAATATTTCAGACTGCTTTCATTTTTCGTATAGGGAACATAAAAGTTCAATCGAGAGATGTTGAAATATCTGGAAATAATCTCTGACACACAAACATCTGAAACACAGTGATTAGAAACTATAAAATAATCTACTAATTCCAAGAATTTAAAGAGATTAGGTTTTGTTGAAAATAATCCTATACAAGACTGAGCGAAAGCACAGGTGGATGGTGGTAAAAAATCATGGCTCGCATCCATCAATTCGTCATTCCCACCAAACATCAACCTTAAAGGAAAGAAACCAGCAGCATCAAGTAACTCTTCGGGGATATTATCGTGAGCTAAATAAGCAACTATTTTAACTCCTTCTGACTTTTTTTCCTTAAGAAATAGAGTAATATCAGATAATAAACTTAGATCATCCATAATCCAAAAATTGGCAGTTTAAATGTATTTATCAGAAAAAGGTTAATTCTTTATAAAAGTTTACCGATTCAAAATATAAATAATAATATTAAATGAAGCGAGATCACTTATTTCAATTAGAATTGTGTTCTTGAGCGATTAAAGCGGCGCCTATAGCTCCAGTTAACTGAGGAAATTCGGGTGTTTCAACCTCATAGCCAAGTTCTTCTTCTAAGTATTTTTTCACTGCGGGATTTTTAGCGACTCCACCACAAAATACTAATTTGGGGCCAACTCCAATGCGTTTTGCCATCCCCGCAACCCTTCTTGCGATTGATCTGTGAATTCCGCTCGCTATTTCTTCTTTGGATGCACCTCTTGCAAACAAGCTAATGACTTCGCTTTCCGCAAAAACAGTACATGTGGAACTGATTGAAGCAGATTTATTGGATTTTAAAGCCAAATCTCCAAATTGGTCAATAGGAACCTCCAAAGCATGAGCCATAACCTCTAAAAACCTTCCAGTCCCTGCGGCGCACTTATCGTTCATTTGAAAATCGACTACATTTCCAGTTTTCTTAGATATCACTATTGCTTTACTATCTTGACCTCCAATATCAATAACTGAGTGAACATCAGGAAAGAAATATTGCGTACCTTTTGCATGGGCAGTAATTTCAGTTACACGGTCATCTGCTATATCTATTGTATTCCTTCCGTAACCAGTACTCATTAAGAATACTTTATCTTTATTTAGGTTATTCTTTTTTAGTAAATCGTTAAATAAATTATGCCCTATCCTTTTAAAATCATATGTGGATCTTTCTGTCCTGTGATCAATTAATTTCCCGTCGCTTATGAGAGCAATCTTTGTAGCTAAAGAACCTATATCAATCCCTATGAAAGTTTTCAATTTAAATCAATTAAATATTTTATTTTTTGTAGAGAAATCATTTAAAAAATTTTAATTTTCCGAAATATCAAATTTTATCTTAGTGTAACAACAGAATGGATATTACCATAGTTATCCCAAAAGCAGCTAACATTTGAAGAATGTTTTTTAATATTGACTCTTGCGAAATAAAACCGACAAAACTAGCGAGTAGAACAATACAGCCAAAGATTATTAAAAAAGAATGGATAAAAGTGTATAGGTTCGCTTGTTCTGTTAAAAAGAAAGGGATGAGAGGAATCGTTCCTCCTAAAAAAGGAGCACCGCCATTTACAAGTGAGACAATTATGGATGCGAATCTTTCTGCTTTCTCCTGTATTGTTTTTTCTTTTTTCGTCTTAATTCTTGGGTTTTTTATTACTCTTTTTTTTTTTTCATTTTTACGATTTAGATTTAATGTTATCATTGCTTTCTGGATTTCTTCATTTTCTGACTTGATATCCTCCTCATTTTTTTGTTCCTCCTCTATGAGCACCATTGCTTTGTCTAACTCCAATTTCAATTTTTTTTGCTCTGCTTTTTCTGAAATATATGACCCACTCAAACCAGACACAAACATTGAAATAGAAGTGGCAAATCCCGTTAATAGAACAAGATAACTATCTACAGTATGTTGACTTCCTCTTAATGCTGAAATAAAAAATCCAAGAATAATTCCTAAAACAGTCAACATACCGTCGTAAAAGTTATTTACAAAATAACGGCGGGCAATCGATAAAAAATCGGTAATATCAGCGTAAGTTCTAACCTTATCAATCATTTTAACTATTTTTTCTGGGATCACGATATTTTTTAATGATCCTAATTATCCTATATTGATTTGTTCTAATAATTATTCTGAGATTCCAATTACTCTTTATTTCTATTTGGTTATTATCATTTATATACGTAATGATTGAAATTTAGTAAAATAATTTTTAATTAAAAATTAAATTAAGGAGAGATCGCTAATTCAAGCAGTAGGGAAACGATTAAAGTAGTGATGCCCGCCGTAACAAGGTGTAAAGTATATTTTAACCTCCCTCCACCAGAAATATTTCCGAGGAAAATACCTAGATAAACTAATATACCGACCAACACGGCATAAGAGGTGATAAAATGAAATAAAGATAATACTGTACCGAAGAAAAATGGTAGTAATGGGAGGACAGAGCCTAAAACAGGAGCACCTCCGTCTACTAATGATGCAACGATGGTTGCAAATCTTTCTGATTGCTCTATTAATGAATTTTTCTCATCATTTTTATTTTTTTTATCGACTAGAGAGTCTTTACTATGTTGATCGTTGTGATTTATCTTGATGGGAGTGATCATTGCTTTTTGAATCTCAATATCATCCATCTTCACTTTTTCAGTATGTTTTCGTTTAGCTGTCTCTTCTGTTTCTTTTTTTTCTTTCTTATCGTTCGATTTTTCTTCAAAAATTACCATTTCTTTTTTTAAATCACTTATCTTTTTATTCCGTTCGGCTTCTTCAGAGAGAAAAGCACCCCATAGACCACTTATACCAATTGCTAAAGCTGTGGAAAAACCTGTGATTACAATAAGAGTTGAACTCAAACCTTGACCCCCTCTTGATAGAAATATTATAAAATTTCCACTCACTATACCTGCACAAGTCAAAGCTCCGTCAAAGGCGTTGTTAAAAAACTTTCGACGCGCAATAATTCCTAAATTAGACATTTCAGAATATTTGCGCCATTTCTCCATTTTAGACTTTAATCCCATTTTAAGTAATTACACCCTTATTCGCGTATTCTATAGATCATAGATTTAAGTAAATTTGTATCAAAATCCGTAATAATTCTTATAAATAACAGAAACTATTAATCTTTTTTAATTAAATTTCGTTAAAAACTGATGATTTTTATTTATTTAATCATATTATATTCATAGATTATTTATAATTTAGTGATTCCTAAAATGTCATCTAATAGAAAGGTTAAAGAAGAAATAATTACGCTTCTCATAGAGCATTCTAGAATAATATATAGTGTAACTAGTGATATGGGAGTATATTTCACATCTTGGAAAGAAGATTTTGAAGCTAATAAAAAAGATTTAGAAAAAAAAAAGGCGAAAATGCAATTATCTGAAGCGGAAGCTGACGAGTTAAAAATTCAATTAATACAGAACTTTTCAGAAGCGGAAGCCTTTAACCTTGGGGCTTATGTAAATTTAGTTCTTAAAATGGATAACATCATTAATTACCCTCTTGAATTTGTCGATATGCTTGATAATATTAAACTTGAAGGCAAGTATGCAAAAGAAATTAAAAAGAAATATCATAAGTTATTAAACCAGGTAATGGAAATGGTTGACATTTTAAAGACAGCCATAAAAAACTTAAGAGATAAACCAGAATTGGTTTTTGAGAATACTACAACTATACATGAGCGCGAATCAGAGATTGATAGGACTTATAGGCAATTTCTTGAGTTTATATATTCTAATGTTGAAGACATCAGAACGCTATTGAGGGTTAGAGATAGCATAGTTCTTTTAGAACAAATGGCAGATCGAGTTCACGATATTGCTGATTTAATGAGAGTGTTATTATACCAATAAATACTAATTCGCAATAAATTAGATTCTTTCTTACATTTGATTTTTATTAGTGTTTTTTAGACTAAATTCAAACTTATTAGATATTTTAGAAAAATTTATACGCATATATTTATTACTCTATTCTAAAATATTATTGATAATTACAGTAAAAGTTGTGAATATTATGAACGGGAAAAAAAAATTTTATTTATTACTCGGCGCATTCCAATTAGTCCTGGTAGCCATCGTTTTTCTAAGTGTAGATGGCGTTATAACATTGGTAGCGGCACAAACAGAGAGTTTTGATTATTATAATTCTCCAACTGCTGCCGCGTTAGCAATTTCAGCAGCTATAGCCCTTGCTGCATCGGTATTAGGGAGTGCGTTGGCTTTAAGGACGGTAGGTACAGCAGCAATATCCGCCTTATCCGAGAGAGAAGAAAGCTTTTTTAAAGCATTTTTAATCGTAGCATTTTGCGAAGCACTGGCCGTGTATGGTTTAATTGTAGCAATCTTACTCTGGACAAAAATCCCTACGCCGATTTAAGGTTGTTTATTATTTAAATTCTATAGTTAGGTGATTTTTACACGAGTATAATTATTCCATCTTATGCATACACATTCATCAAAATCGATTTTTTAAAGAATTTAATTATTGGCGATGCTACATTAAGAAATTTTGAAACAATCAACGATATCCAAATCTTTTTAGAATCTTTAAAACCATATTATCCAAATATGGAAATTAAAAATTATACAATAGAGGAAATAGAAGGAGCTCTAATTAATAATTATATTCTGCTAGTTGGAAAAATAATGCACTTTTCTCCATTGAATATGAGGAATTTTTTGAAACAATATCTAATGAAATTTGAAATTCAAAATCTCAAGATGATAATCATTAGCTTAGTTATAGGGCGAACTAAAGAAGAAACGAGAAAAGATGTTAATTTTTTGTCTGAAGAATATTTAGACAACTCAGATTTAATTGAAGAATTGCTTAAAGCTACTACTTTAGATGAAATACAAATCTTGTTGAAAAGAACTCCATATAATATAGCCATTAGAGAAGGATTCCTCTACTTAAAAAATAACAAAGAGATTTTTGTCTTAGAAGCCTTTCTGGATCAATTGTATTATAAACAGCTTCAATTACAAACCCAAAATTTGGATAAAAAAGAGAAAACAATGATTTCATTATTTGTGAAATACAAAACAGAAATATACAACTTAAATTTAATATATAGAGGAATTAAAAATAAGATTGAGCGATCGTTATTAAAGCAATTTTTAGTTCACAATTATTTATTCTTAGATGAAGGTAAACTCGAGTTTTTGTTAAATCTAACTACTCTTAATGATTTTGTATCAACTATAGAAATATATTTTAGGGAAGCTGAAGAAATTAAGGCACTTTTCATGATATTAAAAATTAGTCAAAAGCACTTAATAGGATCAATTGAGGATTTTTATATTTCTTATTATTTCAAAAAATTTAAAATTAAAATTGATGATATTGCATATTTCACGATTTCCAAAATATTGGAAGTAATAATTAAAAAAGAAAAAGAAATTAGATTTGAAATTTTACCAAAAGTTATAAAAATCATTCATAAAAAGTTTAAAGTATTGAAAATGATGTAGAATTAATAATGAGAATTAATAAGATTAAACATAAAATGAAGGCGCTAAAATAATGAAAATTTTTGAATGGGTTGAAGAGATAGAACGCATTTATGAAGAATTAGTTGAGACCGCTAAAAAAGAAAGTTTAGAAGATATACAAAAAGATAGAAGTGCTCAAGAGAAATTACTAGAAGATACAACTCGTAAAAACCAAGATATTATAAACAACGCGTTAAAGACAGTTTCAAAAAAGCTTAGTGCAGAATCGGCAAAATTTGAAGAATTATTAATGAATTTACGTAATAATATAGAAAAATATTACTATGACAATAAAGAAGATTTAATAAATTCGATATTTAAGGAATTGGGTTTTGATTTTTAATGGTAGAAGAAAAGATACACGTTATTGGTTACGAAGAAATCGTTTCATTATTTGGGCTTTTAGGTATTGAGGGGACTGTTGTCAATCCTGAGGATGATTTCTTGAGAATGTTTGAAGATATAATAAAAAAACCATCGATTGCAATGGTTATTGTAAATATGGATTTATCCGATGATCTTTTTGAATACTTATTAGATTTTAAAACAAATAATAAAATTCCATTTATCTATCTATTACCTGATATCTTTCAACAGGATGTGACCAAACACGATAAAATTTTTGATTTGATATACGATTTAATACAAGAACTAATATAAAATGAGATGATAAGTTATTAGCGAAGGAGGAGAAATTAAAAAGCGTTTTGGAGAATTAGGTCTGTATTTAATTAAGCAAGCTGATAATGACATAAAGAGCATTAATCAGCAAATTCTTTTTCAAATAGCAGAGATTAAAAGAAAAAATAAGGAGAGAATATCAGAAAGCTCAATAAAAATGAGGAAGAATTTTAATGAGATATACAACAATTTATTAAACAATTTCCTTTCTTCGTCGCTTCTGAAAATTAAAGAGGAAGTATTAAAAACTAAAAACAAACTAATGTTAGATCTCATTTCAGCGTTGACAGATTTAATAAAAGATAAAATTAAAAATAACTACACAAGCTATATAGCCTTTCTACTTACAATCCTTGAAAGTATTAAACCTATTATTGATAAACCACCAGAAATTAGAATTACATTTAATTCAAAAGATTTTAGTTATTTTAGTGGAAATACGAATAAGATAGAAAAAATTTTTACTAATAAGGTAAAGTTAATTAAATCAGAAAAGGAGTTTACGGGGGGATTTGTATGTGTTCTAACTGCGGGAAATATTTCTTACAATTATACTATTGAGAACCAATTAAAAAGAAATATCACAATTATAGAAATTACATTTTCAAAGATTTTTTCGGATTTTGAAGCAGAAGTAAAAAATCTTGAAAGTAAGTATATTCAATTTATTCAAAATCAAAAATTAGCTATAAATGATTACTTAAAGGATTATGAATGAAACTCAAGAAAAAGTGCTGTCTGGATATGTTTCATCAATCAATGGCTCACTAATAGAGATAAAAGGATTAGAAACTCAAGTACGACTTAACGATCTCATTAGGGTGAAAAATATATTAGGTGAAGTCATCCAAATTTATTCTGATCATGTAATAGCCCAATGTTTTGAGAATACATTTAATTTAAAATTAGATGAAAAAGTTTTCAGTTTGCAGGAACCTTTATCTATGGAACTTGGTCCGGGATTATTGGGAAAAATTTTTGATGGAATTCAAAGACCTCTAGAAGCAACTCTTTTAAAATCTAAAACGGGTGGGTTTTTAGAGAGGGGGTTAGATCTTCCATCCTTATCACGAAAGAAAAAATGGTTGTTTAAACCATCAAAAAAAGTAAATGATTATGTAAGTACTGGTTATATAATCGGTGTTGTTCAAGAAACTCCATTAATTAAGCATAAAATTTTGGTTCCAGTAGGAATTTCCGGAAAACTAACATATATCGCAGAAGAAGGAGAATATACAATAACGGATGAAATATATCGCTTGAAGAGAGGTTCGAAAGAAAAGACTTTCAATATGATTCAAAAATGGCCGATTACCAAACATCGACCTTATAGGAGGCGGAGTTACCCGAAAGAACCATTAATTACGGGAATGAGAACAATAGATTTATTATTTCCGATAGTAAAAGGTGGTACAGTTGCAGTTCCTGGAGGTTTTGGAACAGGGAAGACGGTAATTCAGCAATCTTTGGCAAAATGGTGTAACGCAGATGTTATTATTTTTATAGGATGTGGTGAACGCGGAAATGAAATCGCAGATGTTTTAAAGCAATTTTCTGAGATTATTGATCCCAAAAGTGGACGCCCATTAATGGAACGAATCGTCCTAATTGCAAACACGTCAAATATGCCTGTATCTGCTCGTGAAGCTAGTATTTTTTCAGGAGTGACAATTGGAGAGTATTATAGAGACATGGGATATGATGTTGCAGTATTAGCTGACAGTACTTCAAGATGGGCTGAATCTTTAAGAGAAATCTCTGGATTATTAGAAGAAATGCCTGCAGAAGAAGGTTACCCTGCTTATTTACCATCAAAAATTTCTAGCTTTTATGAGCGAGCTGGGGTTGTTAATATCTATAGTGAAGATGATTCAAATACAGAAAATATTGGCTCTTTAACAGTAATTGGGTCAGTTTCACCCCCCTCTGGCGATTTCAGCGAACCTGTGACTTCCACTACAAAACGCTTTGTTCAAGCTTTTTGGGCATTAGACGCAAATTTAGCTTATTCCAAACACTACCCCGCGATAAATTGGCTAAAATCTTATTCCAAATATCCTGAATTTATATCCGATTGGTGGTATGAAAGAGATGTTTATTGGCCTGAGATCGATATAGACTGGTATGAGAGTAGAAGACAATTCAATAACATACTATCTCAAGAAAATGAGTTAAAAAATGTTACCCAATTAGTTGGAGAAGAAAACTTACCCGAAAGCCAACAGTTTGTCCTTTTTATCTCAAAATTAGCCAGAAATGGTTTTTTAATCCAAAATGCGTTTGATTCTATAGATAGTTTTACGGATATTAAAAAATTAATAGCGTTTACAAAAATTATTCTCTTATTATATCAAGAGGGCCAACAGCTTATAACTCAAGGGTACTTAATCGATGATATAAAAGATTTAAAGGTGATAGAGGACATTCTGAGAATTGGGTCTTCAGTCCCTAATAATGAATTTGAGAAAATAGAAGAATTAAAGAAACAACTAATTTATGAAATAGAATCTCTAAAATTAATGCGCGGAGTTTTAAAGAAAAAATGAGTGTAATTTATGGAAAAATTAAACAAATTGTTGGACCGTTATTGTTTTTAGATAACAAACATGACGTACAATACGGTGAAATCGTTAAAATCCATTCTGAAGATGGGAAAGAACGTACTGGACAAGTTATAAAGATGGATGAAAATACGATAACAATTGAAGTTTTTGAAGATACGTCAGGTCTCTCTTCAGAAAATGCTTTAATTACTTTTACTGAAGATTCATTTAAAATCAAAATATCTAGTGATATGTTCGGAAGAGTCTTCAATTCACTGGGAAAACCTATAGATATTAACACTAAGCAGGAATTAGATTCTGAACTATTAACCGAAATAGATAGAGATATAAATGGGTTACCAATTAACCCATACGCCCGAGAATACCCCTCTGAAGTTATCCAGACAGGAATTTCAGTTATAGATGGCCTTTTTACATTAATAAGAGGTCAAAAACTTCCTATTTTTAGTGGTCAAGGGATGCCTCATAATCTATTAGCTGCTCAAATTGTAACTCAAGCAAAAGTGTTAACTAAAGAACCTTTTTTGATTATTTTTTGTGGAATAGGGATTATTCAAGATGAAGCTATTTTTTTCATGAAAAGATTTCAAGAAAGCGGAAATATCCAGAATATCATATCTTTTATTAATTTTGCTGATGATCCAATTATGGAAAGACTAATAGTTCCACGAGTAGCTCTTACAACTGCTGAATATTTCGCTTTTGAGAAAGATATGCATGTTCTCGTTATTTTAATTGATATGACAAATTATGCGGAAGCTTTAAGAGAACTAAGCTCTGCTAAAGAGGAGATTCCGAGTAGAAAAGGCTACCCAGGGTATTTATACACCGATTTTGCATCTATCTACGAAAGAACTGGCAGAATTAAAGGTAAAAAAGGGACAATTACGCAAATACCTATTCTTACCATGCCAAACGATGATATATCTCATCCTATCCCCGATACTACGGGTTATATTACCGAAGGACAATTAGTACTGAACAGAAACTTAGATAAGACAGGAATATATCCTCCCTTTGAAGTTTTAGCTTCTATTTCGCGTCTTATGAAAGACTCTATAGGTAAAGACACGACTAGGGAAGATCACGCTGATGTTAGCTCGCAATTACTCTCTTCATATTCTGCTTCTCTTGAGATTAGAGATCTCATCTCGATTGTAGGAGAAGATGGTTTAAATTATAATCAGAAAGCGTTATTAAAATTTGGAAATGAATTCGAGCGGAGTTTTCTAAATCAAGGATATAAGGAAGAAAGAGATATCAATACAACTTTAAATATTGCTTGGAAAGCGTTATCTTACATTCCGAGAAATCAATTATTTAGAATACATCATGAATTTATTGATAAATATTACGTTGGAGGGGTGTAAGTACCGATTAGTTTTAGAGAGTTAAAGCCTACAAAGACCAATTTAATGTCTCTAAATAAAAGGTTAAATTTTGCCGTAAAAGGTGAAAGCTTTTTAAAATTCAAATTAGAGCAAATTATGATAGAAGTTAAAGAAAATTGGAAGAATTACGTTAGGAATCGTGAAATATTTATAGAATTATACAAAGAAACGATGATTAAACTTAATAATACATACGAAGAAATGGGAAAAAGAAATTTCAAATTAATAAGTAATCTAAGTAAACTCCAATTTAAGCCAAAAATAGACATTAAATATATCAAGAAAATTGGAACATTAGTTCCAATAATTGAATATGAATTGATAAGGGAGGAACTACTTCCCGCTTATTCTTTTGAAAATACTAGTTATTATCTAGATGACTTAATAATTGTTTTAGTAGAATTTTTTGAAAAACTTATAATCTTGGCTAAGTATGAAGATATAATGCTAAATTTGGCTAAAAATTATAAAAAGATCAATCGTAGAATACTTGGCTTAAAGAATGTAATAATTCCCGAGTTAACAGAAGATGTAAAAAAAATAAAAGGTATTTTAGAAGAAAATGAAAGAGAAAATTATGTTCGATTAAAAAATACAAAAGACTTGATTAATAGATAAATTAATTAAAAAGTGATTATGAATGTCAAAGAAAAATGTTATGGTCCTGTTTAAGGTAAGGTTAAATCGCAATTATAAGGACATCCTTCTGCAACATCTCTCCCAACTTAAGCTAGTGCATATTAAATCGAAATCTGAAAAAAGTAGCAACTATGAGATGGATAAAGATGTGTTTGATAGAATTAAATCCTTAAGCCAAAGTTTAGAAACATTATTTAAAGATCTTAATATCACTGAATCTGACTTCCAAAAACTATCATTTGAAGAGAAGGACAAACCAAAGTTTAAAGTTAAAGACATAGATGATTTAATTAACCAAGTGTTTAGTGAAATCAATTATTTTTCAAACCGGATAAATGAATTAAAGAAATATAAGTCTCTAATTGAAATAGAATTAGATAAAATAAATAACATCCATGGAAGTTACTTATTTTTAGAGAAATATAAATTAACTCGAGATAAATTGATGAAATTCAAACGGTTAGAATTTAAGGCTTTCACTACTTATTCAAAGAACTTAGAAAATATCGAAGTAGTTTTTGATTTCTCTCACTTTCCTAATTTTTTGCATTATGATTTTCTAAGTGATGATAGATTAGCATTTTTTATAATATACCCGAAGGAAAAAGAAGCGGAATTTAGAGAAAGGATACGCATAATACACGCCGAAGAGGTACCGATTTTAAAGAAATACTTACTTTCGGATGGAATTAATTTTCCTCGTATTGCGAAAGAAATTAAGTTCATTATAACCTCTTTAAATAAGAATCAGAGAGAATTAGAACGTTTAAGGGACGATAATCTCCTCTTATTTGCAGCCGCTTATGAAATCATTCAAAATTTAGAGGAATATAATTGGGTCTCCTATCAATTTGAAGAATTATCTTCAGATCAATTAAGTTTCAGTTTTTATGTACCTAAAGAAAAAAGAAAAGAAATTTATCAAGGTCTAGCAGATAAATTCCAAGATAAAATTACAATTGAATCTGTTGAGATTGCAAAAAATAAATTAGTAAAACTAGAATCGGATAAAAGTCCAATACTAGCAGATAAGTCAGCAAACGCAAAAAAATCTAAATTAAATGAAGAAATCGCAAGCAAAAAAGATAAAAAAGACGACTTAAGAACTTCTGCCCCAACAGTTATGAAAAATATTTTCTTATTTAAGCCTTTTGAAACAATAACAAAAATGTATGGAATCCCAGCTTATTCAGAGATCGATCCTACCCCTATATTAGCACTAACTTTTCCACTTTTATTTGGGATAATGTTTGGAGATATCGGTCATGGTATAGTTCTAATTATATCTGGTTTGTTAGGTTTTATCTTGTATAAAAATAAAAAAAGTAGAGATTTTTTAAATTTTTGCTGGATCATTGTATATTGTGGTGTTGGGGCTATAATCCTTGGATTTCTATATGGAGACTTTTTTGGAATGCATGAAATTGAAATATTTGGAATTATTTTTTGGCATCTTACCCCATTATCAATAGCTTCGATTATATCGTTAGTGATACCACTCTTAGGAGAAATAGCAATCGTTGGAGGAATTTTAGTTATCATCGGAGTCCTACTTTTTATAGTAAAGCGTAGATTGGGGAAAATCTTTATTGGCTTTGGTGTGTTTATAGCATTACTTAGTTTCATTATTTATTTATTAAACCTTCAAGGAATATTTCATTTACAGATCTTCAATGTCACTCTATTTAATCCCTTGAATAATATTATGTCAGTTTTTAAATTTGCTGTTCTGATTGGAGTTTTCCACCTTAATTTAGGTTGGTTTATTCAATTTATGAATTATTGGAAACAAAAGAAGAAATACTTAGGCTTTACAGATTCTATAATCAAAATACTTATATTAACAGGTGGAACGATTTTAATATTTACTTATGGATTCGAAATATATACTTGGTTAGATCCTCCCTTTCCCATTTTATTGGTAATAATTCCCGCCATCCTTCTAATTATATTAAAACCTATTGGTAAAATGCTACATGTCTCTTATCTAAAAAGAGAATCAGTAGGAGAACTTATCGGTGAAGGAACAATGGAAACTTTTGAAACCTTCTTATCAATTTTAAGTAATGTATCTTCTTATATTAGGCTATTAGCATTGGCTTTAGCTCACATATCGTTGATGATAGCAATTACCGCTATGTCAGATCTTATTCAAGGTGGGGGTCTAGTCAACGAAATAATTAGTACTATTGGTTTAATATTTGGGAACATGATAGTAATTTTGCTTGAAGGATTACTTGTATTTATCAATGCTATTAGGCTACATTTCTATGAATTTTTCTTCAAATTTTATCAAGGAAGCGGAGTTACTTATATTCCTTTTTATTTAGATGATACATATTCAGAAGTCACATTTGAAATTAGCAGTATCAAGGATGTTATCTCCGAAGAAATAGATAGAGAAATTGAATCAAAGAAAGGTTATCAAAATATTATAGATGCAGAGAAATACATTTCTGGAAAATATCTATAACCTAAATCTTATATAATTTAAATTTAAGGATACGACTATGAAAGAGGAAGATGGTGGAGAAAACTCATCCAAAAAAAGTAATGTTCGAGTCTTATTCCTTTCTATCGTTTATGTAATAGCAATGGTAGTTGTATTTATTGTTATGTTAAATTTTGGAGTAAACCCATTTATAATCATTATATTACTAGCTTTCATATCTTTAACAATCTTAGGATCCATTTTAAAGCGAAGAAAACAGAAATTAATGTATTCAAAATTATATCCAGATAAAAAACAAGTTACAATTCAAAGACCGGCAAGAAAATTAGAATTGACTATTAAACCAGAACAAAAGGCACCTGAAGAAAAAAAATTCAGAGAAGTGAACTTAAATTTTAAATATCGCAAATCTCTTATCAACAAATGTGAGAATTGCGGAATGATTATAACAAGTCATAAAAAAAATTGTCCAATATGTGGCAAAACTATTGAACTGAAAGGAATTATCACGAAATGCAAAAAATGTGGAATGACAATTCCAAAATCAGTGAAAAAATGTCCTGTTTGTGGAACGCGTGTGACTTAAAAAATCTAAGAATATAGAAATATAAAAAATAATTTATAAAAATGGTCGTGGAAAAAAACAAGTCCACAGTAGGTTTTATATCTGCTGTTTATGGTTCATTGGTCGAAATTAAAGGATTAGAAAATAATGTTCGCCTTAATGATTTAATAAAAATTACCAATCACGATTTTTTATGTGAAGTAATTCAGATTTATTCCAATCGCATCATAGCCCAATGTTTCGAAAGCACGAATAGTATAAAATTAAAAGAAAAAGTTGTTTCTCTCCATCAACCTTTATCAATGGAATTAGCACCAGGTTTATTAGCGAATGTATTTGATGGAATTCAAAGGCCGCTAGATATAACCTTTGAATCCTTTCAAGAAGGGAGATTAAATAGAGGACTTGAATTTCCCTCCCTATCAAGAAAAAAGAAATGGCACTTTATTCCAACAAGGAAAGTAAATGATTTTGTTCATAGTGGGGATGAAATTGGAATCGTACAAGAAACCTCATTGATAGAACACAAAATAATGCTACCTCCCAATAATTCTGGAATTTTATCTTTTATAACTGATGAAGGAGACTATACAATTACTGATGAAATTTATAGACTAAAAAATGAAAACGATGAAAAATCTTACTGCATGTTGCAGAAATGGCCAGTAACAAAGAGAAAACCTTTTTGTGAAAAAGAACAACCTAACGAGCCTTTAATAACTGGTCTGCGTATTATTGATTTATTATTTCCTGTAGCAAAAGGGGGTACTTTTGCTGTTCCAGGTGGATTTGGAACGGGTAAAACAATACTACAGCAAAATATAGCTAAGTATTGTGATGCAGATTTGATTGTATTCATAGGTTGTGGAGAACCAGGGAATGAAATTGCTAATGCTCTAAAACAATTTAGAGAAACTGTTGATCCTAATACTGGACACTCTTTATTAGATAGAATTGCCCTTATTGTAAATACTTCAAATATGCCTGTGTCCGCTCGAGAATCCAGTCTTTTCTCAGGTATAACGGTGGCAGAATATTACAGAGACATGGGATATAATGTTGCTGTTATTGCAGATAGTATTTCAAGATGGGCAGAATCACTTAGAGAGATTTCGGGGCTCTTAGAGGAAATGCCTGCCGAAGAAGGTTACCCCGCTTATTTACCATCGAAATTGTCAAGTTTTTATGAGCGTGCTGGTATCTTTACAACTTTAGGGCACGATTCTAAAGGAAAAAGAAGAAGAGGTTCTATAACTATAATAGGATCTATATCTCCTCCCGCAGGGGATTTCAGTGAGCCAGTCACATCCGCTACAAAGCGCGTTGTTCAAGGAATATGGGCTCTTGATCCGAAATTAGCATATCTTAAACATTATCCTGCCATAAGTTGGATAAATTCTTATTCAAATTACCCCGAATATTTAGTAGATTGGTGGGAACAAATAGATAAAGATTGGAATGATATTAAGCTCGATTGGTCTGAGTGTAGAAAACAAACAAATGAGGTTTTAGCAAAAGAAAACGATTTAAAATATCTTACGCAACTGCTTGGACAAAGAAATTTAGCTGAAGATCAAAAATTAGATCTTTATATAGCAAATCTTATAAGAAACGCCTTTTTTGTTCAAAACGCTTTTAATGTAGTCGATAATTATACAACTAGCAAAAAAATGTTAGGCCTCATCAAGATTATACTTCTTTTATATAATAAAAGCAAATCGCTAATAAAGCGGGGTTTTATAATAAATAATAAATCGTGTGACGAAGTCTTCAACGAGATTATGCGAATTAGCCACTATGTTCCTAATAAGGACTTCGAGCCACTTGATAAGTTAAAGAAGGATATTGATAAGGAATCAATAAATTTAGTTTACAAAATTCAACATAAATAGAAGAATTACGCTACTTATTAGCTTTTTCTGGTTTAGGGTTTGAACCATTCAAAGAAGTAGTAACTCAAAGTTAGAGGATTGGCGATGACAAACTTCTTCCTTACGGATGTAGCCAAACGCCCAGCTCGTACCATATCAATAGCGGTTATTTTAGCGTCATTAGGTAAAACATGAGCTATAAATGGAGAGTGTTCTAATCCCGGTCCTTTTTTATATACTACAAAATCAGCACCAAACTTTAATCCGGGTCGGGGGATGTATCCTTTCTTTCTTAAATCCTGGTAAATTACATATTTTTCTTCAAATTTATGGTGATTTTTTTTACTTATTTCATAAAATTCTTCATATGAGTAGTATTTATCTAGTTTAGGGTCGTAGATAGTAATTTTATCGTTTTTTAGTAAATATGAAGCTTCTATTAGGGATAATTCCGAAGGTTTAGAAAAATATTCTAATCGAGGTTTATTTATCCCAAGAGGAGACCCAAAAAACTTTTGTTTTACATATAAATACGATGCATAAAGAGGATTAAAAACAATAACGCGATTATTAATATATTTAGCTGGAATCTTGGCGGGGATTAATTTTTCGTCTATATCCTCCCGTAAAATAGGCGATTCTTTTTCTTCAGTCATCTAATAAGATGTATTAAAAATAATTTAATAATTCTTTCAATTTAGTATACAACAGATGAAAGTATATATATTTCTCAATAAATGATATTTATGAGAAGGTGATAAGTTTGGTTATAAGA
>JAHQWP010000156.1 GCA_029856235.1 Promethearchaeia archaeon | reverse complement strand
TCTTTAACCGAATAAGCTTTATTAAGTAAGACATCTAACTTATCAACCATAATATCTTCGGTTGAGTATCCATTCAGGACGGTAGCAATATATGCTCGTTTTAACTTTTCTATTAAAATATCACTTCTAACTTTTAGTTTATAATCAATGCTGATTTCTAACGCTTCGTTGTAGAGATTTGCAGCTAATTGTGAATGACCTAAGGCTAAGAAATAGTCTCCAAGCTCGCTAAAGACGATGATAGCGTCTAAAAAGTTTTTCTCCATATCCATGTTTGCAATCTCTTCCATTATTGCCATAGCGGTCTCACTATCTTCACCTTGAATATAAAGTGCTATGCTTTTTCCAATAGCGCATTTGAGTTTAAGGCGTTCGTCGTTATAGATGTCAGCGAGCTCTTCAGTAAAGTTATACGCCATTATTGCATTATTATAGAGTCCATGAAACAATAAGATCAGTGCTTTTACATAATTTAAAGTTAAACAAGTTTGATGATTATGGATTATTGTAGAGAACAGTGCTGCTCTTTCTAAAGAATCTATCGCATTATTGACTCTTCCCAGAGAAATCAAAATGAAGGCTCTTAGAAATTCCATCTTTGAAATTTCGCTACAAATCAACTGTTCTACAATTTCATAATCTTTTAAATTAGTCAATTGTCCCGAGGCTATTTGCAAAAGCGAGATTAAAAAACCGTTTCCCTTCTTTAAATGCTTTACAGCATTTTTAGAATCGTGCTTCACAATCGCTTTTCGAGCTTGTTTTACATATTCGCGGGATATTTTTAAGTTTTCAAGGAAATTAATAATTCCAAATACCAGTTCCTCTTCGCTATTTGCAAGTTTCTGGTTTTCAATGTATTTTTCACAGATAGTTATTTCTTTCTCGTATTTGCTTGCACCAATTTCAAACTTAACAGGCCCCTTTTGACTATTGACATAATTTGCATCTTGGGTTATTATTGAGTCCTGTGTTACACTTATTGCTTTTTCAATTAACCAAGTTATCTTTTCTTCAGCAGGGTAAATTTTTGAGCGCTCTATCATATACGAAAGCGTGTAATTTAAACTTTTCTTCCACGTATTTTTGAAATAACTCCGAAGCTGCTTATTGGAAATAGTTCTATTGATTTTTAATAAAAAACTTGACAGAGATAAAATATTTATCCGTCCATGGAAGAATAAATTGGCATTTTTAACGAGTTTGAAATCGTCGGAAACTAAATTAATAGAGATTTTATTATCATCATCAAGCAATCTCTGAGATAAAGAGAGCAAGGATAAATCCGGATCTTGGGCTGGGAAACGGATACCCTGCTTGCTAAGATCGTTTTTAATAGATTGAATTTCTGAATTATCTATCTTTTCAATATTTATGAATTTTTGAAATTTTTCCCGAAATGTAGTAGGCGCTTTAATTTCATCAAAAACAACAGCGCTAATATAATATTTAAACCCTAAATCGGAGCCTGCTTGTTCTAAATTCCCCAGAATATTTTTTGCTCTAATTGAATTCATACAAATAAAGAAATTTGCGTCGAACACTATTATTTCATTTTTCGTTGCCATGATTACACGAAATAATTTCTTTCATTTTAACGTAAAGTTAATTCTTTTTAACACTTTTTAGATATTAATAATTATATTAAATCTCTAGGTTTTTTTTCAAAATCTAAGATTTGGTGGTTTTTTGTGAAAATAATTAGCGTTATTGGGTATTCTGGAAGTGGAAAGACATATCTTATTGAAAAAATTATAAAAAAGTTGAGGATAGAACTAAACCTTGAAGTAGCAGTAATAAAATATATACATGAACATCAACTCGACGAAGAAGGAAAAGATTCGTTTAGATTCTCTCAATCAGGTGCAGTCTTTTCCATTATAAAAAATAGATTTGATGAAAGTGCAATTTTTCTAAAGAAGGAAGTTATTTTAGACGATTTAATACAATGGCTTGATGACAGCCCCTTTAAATTAGATATCATTTTTTTTGAGAGTTTTAGGAATCTACCTTACCCAACTATTTTATGTGTAGAAGATTTAAATCATATAGGATCACAGTTAAATGAAAATGTTAAAATGATATCTGGTATAATTACTACGAGAGAATTTACTCAATTGGAAGAATTAAATCTGCCGGTAGTTGATATTGAAAAAAATTTCAAAGAATTCTGTAATCTTTTTGATTTATCTGAGGATCTTTAATAATCAATGCGGTTAACTCAAATTTTCCCAGATTACCGAAATTTGACGGCATATAAATTCTAGATCATGAATATCTTCGATTTCTTTGGTTTTATTAATAAAGTACTGTCTCAAAACTTCATGAGCTTCAGATTTTTTACCATTTTCTTCAATTAAATTGCGAATTTTTAAAATAAAATTATTTATCGGAATAATAATCCCACTGATTAACCATTCTTCGAAAACTAAATTTTTCGAAGATAAAAAATTAAAAGTGATTAGAAATCTATCAAAATCTTCATATTGATAAAAATGCTTTTCTGGAATTTCTATTTGGTAATTTTTTAGATCTTTTAAAAGAGTATCCTTATTCAAACTAATAATAACATCGGGCCAAACATCGTCTGATACATTGAAATCGCTGAACATGAATAATTCTAATACCCTCAAAGCAATATTTCTCCCAACATAACGGCTTCTAGGGTCAATAAAGTTTTTTGATGCTTGCCCTGGAAGTTTTCTAATAAAGATTTTATCTATTAGGACATAAAGCATCCTACAGATATGATCGACAACTAATTTAAAGGTCAAGGGCTCATTAATTGGGTTTTCCTCTAAGATTTTGTTTTCAGTATCAATTAAACGCTTAATACTAGTATTTATGCTGTTTAAGAAAGCTCTAAAAAAGTCGTAATTAATCTGAGAGATATCCTTATTAAAAATTATTTGAAAAAATAGGTTTGGATTTTCTGAATTTGATATAATTGAGAAATTATCAAAAAACTCTTGAATATCTTTTATCGTATTAGCGTTGATTACATCATCCAATTTTTTATTAGTTCTATTCAATGCAATTTTAAAGTCTTCTGGTAAAAACAACAGATCACCAACTTCCAAAGCTTCTAA
>JAHQWP010000155.1 GCA_029856235.1 Promethearchaeia archaeon | reverse complement strand
CAATTTACGTGTGTATCGCAGATCACATCTGTAGAAAGCATAAATGTTGGTTTTCTAGTACCTCCTTCAGTCATGCCCGCATTACTTATAACTGCCCCTACATTTGTTTTAAAATAAGAACATAAATCATAAGAATATCCTTGTTCTTCTGCGATTTCAATAAAGTTTTGTGAGAATTTTTGTGCAGCACTAACCGTCGCACTATTTTCTGGGAGCATGGGTTGCACACCCATAGCATAAAGCATTTCAATAGGACTTCCAGAAGTAGCCCACGCAGTTGGTTTACCATCTCTGTAAGCTTGTTCGATTGCAAGGAAGTGTCTTCCCATAATATTTTTTAATCCTTGAGTTGCATTTAACATCTTATTATGTTTTGGTTCAGCTTTTGACATTTTATCACCTCTAAATCATTTCAGCGAATGCTGAAAATCTCGTTGATAATTGCTTATACGCCTCTCTACTATATGTCGTTTCGATAAATAAGTAGGGAATTTCTAGTTCTTTAAATTTTTGTCTTAAATATGGATGATCATATAAAACAGGTTCACAAAATTTATGAGCAATATTGATAACTCCATCAACATTATAATCAGTAGCTAATTTCTTAAGCACTTCAAATCTTTGATAAGATGGAAATTTAGTTGCATGAATTGGTTTGTTTAGGTGATACTCGGCAATATTCTCAATAGGATTTCCATTCTCTTTTACATCGTTTACAAAATATTTAGTGCCTATGCCTAAATCATCAATTACGATTTGAAAACCTAAGCTTTCAATATATCTAATGAATTCTGTATCGTCGAGATCTGAACCCGTTAGTAATATTTTTTTAAAATCTTTTTTGGAGAAGGGCTGGCGTTTTTTTAGATTTTCTAGTTTAGATTTTAGGAGTTCTAAGGCTTCATCTTTGGGTAATTGTTGAACACTTTTCACAATTCCATGGAATTCTGAACCAGTAATGATCATATTTTTACGATAATCAGAGATTTCTCTTAGTAATTTACGAATCTCATTCATTTTTTTAATAGCTTCTGATAATTTATCCTTTGTTATTTTAATCTTGAAGTGATCTTCTAGTTGTGTTATAAACTCATAAATATCGTTAATAAAAAACTTCAGAGCTGCATTATCGCGTTTTCTTGGAGAATTAAGAAAATACATAAAATCAAGATCTATACACTCTCTCCAAATATCAAATTCACGATTCGTCCTATCACATCCATGCGTAGTTATTATCCCAACGATATCTTTATCCAAACCGTTTATTGCTAATTCTAAGAGATTTCGAGTCCAAACGCAATGAGTTGGAGGAATATGCTCGTTAGCTTTATTAGGTTCAATTGTGGGGTCTCCGAATAGTCTATAAGGAGTGAATCCAGCAGCAAGAATAATTTCTTCAGGAGTGTCTACGCCACTATCAAATATCCCTATTTTCTTCATAATTTTTTCCCTAAATAATAGATTTTTTAGGTTAAATATTACTGTAAAATTAAATCTTCAAGAGAATAAAAAAATATTTATATTTTGACTACATTTTATACATTATTCTCATGTCGCAGCAAACAATCTCAAGAACATTAAGTAAAGCAATTCTAAAACCGAAGGTTCGAATCAAATTAAAGATTTGGAATACTTATCTTACGGGTAAACTCATAAAGTTCGACAATTATATGAATTTAATTGTTGAAAACGCTAAAGAGATATATTTCGGTCGAGGCGGAAAAAGAAGTAAAGATCTTGGGACTGTCATGATAAGGGGAGCTTCTATCATTTTCATTGGTCAAGATAGAGAGAAAATTATTTTTGCAGAAGCTGAACCTGACGAGGAACTACATGATAAATTAATGCATCGAAAAGAAGCTGAAGATACATAAAAAATAAAGTGGTTGAATAAATGGGTAAAGGAACTCCAAGTAAGGGAAAAAAAAATAAAGCAGCAAGTCATAAGACATGTAGAAGATGTGGAAGGCATAGTTACCATAGAAGAAAAAGGTTTTGTGCGCAATGCGGATTTGGAAGAACCGCTAAAATGCGACAACCAAGTTGGAGAACTAGATATAGGTCCTTTAACAAAACGAAGGGTTTTCATGCTTAGAAAAACTAAAGCTTGATGTTCATACTATTTTTTAAATCAAATTGAATTTTGCATTAGAAATATTCATTTCAATCAGAAACTAATATATATCATATATTTTTTAAATTAAATTCTCTTTATTTGTTATATCTATTCATAATTTTATAATTTTGAAAATCTTAATAAAATGATTGAATCACCAAAAATTGATAACATTACGAGAGAATTAGATAAGCTAGAATCCGTGAACGGGATAATTGGGACTGCTATAGTAAATCGAAATGGATTAACTGTTGTTTCAAGATTACCTCGGAATATTGATAGTCGTAAATTTGGTGCGATGGCAGCCACATTGTTTGAAGCAATGGAAACTGCAGCAACTACATTAAAAGATAGGGTATTAAATGTAACAGTGGAATTCGATGATTACCAATTAGTTGTTTATGTTTTGAACTCTAATATAATTTTCGTATCCTTATTAGAGTTAAATATTGACTTAGGAATTGTTCTTATTGAGATTGAAGAATGCACAAAATTCATCCAAAAATTATTAGAGGTGTAAAAGAATTCTTACTGACTCTCAAAAGAAAAGATATACTAGACAGATAATATCACCTTATGTTGGTGAGGAAGGACAAGAAAAACTATCTAAAATAAGAGTATTACAGATAGGCGCGGGAGGTTTAGGATCCCCATTTGCGCTTTATCTTGTTGCAGCAGGTATAAAGGAGTTAACGATAATCGATAATGATACAGTATCAATTTCCAATCTCCAACGACAAATACTTTACAGTGAATCTCAAATTGGTATGGAAAAAGTACGTGCTGCAAACGAGAGATTGTCTACTCTTAATTCCGAGGTAGAAATCAAAATCCATAAGGAATATGTAGATGAGGATTCAATAGAGAAGTATATTAAAAATAAAGATTTCATTGTTGATTGTAGTGATAATTTTAAAACTAAGTTTTTAATTAACCGAATTGCTGTAAATTTTAATATTAAATCAATTATTGCAGGAATTAAAGACTTTTTCGGTCAAATTATAACAATCAATCCAAAACTATCTGCTTGCTATGAATGTGTTTTCAATCAACCAAATCTAAATGTATCTTCAGAGAGCCCTTTACCTGTAATTGGGGTCACACCGGGGATTTTAGGCACCTTAGAAGCATTGGAGGTAATTAAAACAACACTAGGCTTACCAAATTTAGAAAATAAACTTTTAATGGTAAATTTATTAAATTTATCTTTTGATATCATTGATCTTGTGAGGAATGATAATTGTTTTTGCTCAAAGTGAGATTTCGACAGGGAAGAATAAAAAAAATGAATAAATAAACTTATTATTTCTTTTTAACTCATTTTTTACTAAGTAGAAACGAAAAACACCCATAGAAAAACCCGTTGACTATTCCGGGTATTAGGATTGTGAGTATTGCTCCGAATATTCCAGGCACCACTAGAAGTGAGGACCAGAAAGGACCAAGAGTAGGGGAAACACCTGGAGCCCAGAGTAAAAGAAAAAGATACACAACACTAGAGAGGATAGAAGTAACAAGCCAAGATAAAAAAGAGATTTTACCGGAATCTCCTAACCTCGTTCCTACGATTACTGCTACGAATGGAGGTATTATAATGACAAACGCGGATAAAATTCCTGCAAGTACATTTGGCGCAAGATGAAGTGTACCGAAACCTATCAGGGCGGTGTCGGGAGTGTTTATAATTGGAGAAAATAGAGTAGATACAACAAATAGTATATCATCTAGTGGAAATCCAGGAGCCACAAAAATAGAAACGACAAGGAAAATTGCATTTAATCCTAAGTAAATAGCAAGTGTTATTAGAAAAGTTTTTATAAAATTCGTTTAAATCACACCCAATTATTTTAATATTTTAAATTTACAATTTTGTTAATACATGTTAGATTTTTTTGATATTTAAACATTTTAGAAGTTACTCATCATTTCAGAAGAAGAATATTAATTCAGAATATGATTGAGGTAGGATTGATGATTAACATGAATTGAATATCATAAATAAAATAAAAGAAAAAAAGTTAAAGATTGGAATAACCAGGATTCTTTTCAAAAAAGACTTTAAAGAATTTACCATTTTTGGCATATTCACCAGCTGATTTCGCTCCTTCCTTTTTGCCTTTTTGAGGTAGTTGCTTTTTAATAGTTGCAGGAACACCCGCAGCTAAAGTTCTTTAAGGTATCTCTTTTCTAAGTAGAACCGCACCGGCAGCTAAGATCGCTCCTTCCCCCAGTTTGGACTGATGTAAAGCATTAGCACCTATTCCAACCAAACACCCATTTCCAATGGTACAAGGACCATGTATCATCGCATGATGTCCTATAATGCAATCATCACCGATATCAACCGTGGATCCCACCATATTGTGAATAGTGACATTCTCTTGAATACTAGTATTCTTTCCTATAATTATGGTACCCCAATCTCCTCTTAACACGGCTCCAAACCATATATTACTTCCTTCTCCAATAGTAACATCTCCAATAATTACTGCTGTTGGTGCTATAAATGCAGATTCATGGATCTGGGGGACTTTTCCCGTTCTTGGGCTAGGCATGATGAGTGGCATGATTTCTTCACAAACACATCGTATTTTGAAGTTGAAAAATTAAAGAAATAATAATAAGCTTATTGTAATAAAAAAAAAGAAATAAGATTTACTTGAGGAGGTTTGCATCCTCCAGAATCTTTTTATGATCAAAAGCAAGCTCCATGTTTTTAAGCTCGTTTATTGGTATTAATTCAGCAGCTTTAGAATCGTCGCCACCCTTCATATTCCAAATATCTCCAATTATTCGACATTTATATGCAGTTGTATGAACAGTTCCTCTCGGGTCTCGCCCTTCTTCAGTGTATACTCCTATTTTATATTCAATTTTTATATCTAAATTAGTCTCTTCCTTAACTTCTCTGATTACGGCATCAACAGGTTTTTCTCCCTCATTTATAAAACCACCTGGTAATGCAAAATAATTTTGGAAAGGAGGATATTTTCGCTTAATTAAAACTACATTACCTTGCTTATCTTCAATAATGGCATCGACAGTAAAACCTATCGTTGGTTTCTTAAGCTGAATCCTTATGTAGATATAGTAAAGGATCGTTAGAGATAATATTCCAATTATTATAATGCCAATTAAACCATTTAATAGTGATGTAAAGAGTGTTCCTTCTTGTAAATTAAGACTAAGCATAATCACGCCTGCTAAATCTGCTAAAATGCCTGCTCCAAAGAGTAGGTTTAACAGATTTAAACCTCTTTCAGTTTTTTGTTGAGCTTCTTCGCTTTTCTTATGGTATAAATCTTGCATTGCATCATAAATCGTTGTAAATTTTTGATTTATCCGTTTAACTACGCTTTCTATTTCAAATTCATTTAATAGATGTTTTAGTATACTCGTATAATGTTGTCTTCTATTATAATCAAGTTCGTTGTAGATCATGCTAAGATTGGTTTGAATTAAACCTTTTAGTAATCTTAAGTTTTTTATTTTCTTTTCAATTGATCTTAAGTCTTGGAACATTTCTGATTGCGTTTTTAAGAAGAGCATATCTAACGACTCGTTGATAGATCGTAGAGCAAACAATACTGCCCGCATTTTTGGTGTAGGATCGAGTACATACTTTATCATATATGAATCGAAGAATTTATCGTAACTCTCTTCGACCATATATACGAACCCTGAGTTTCTTCTGATAAAATGTAGCTCAGATAGCCGATTAGATAAATTATTTTCAATGCGTTTATTATATAAAGTTTCAGAATAATCCTCCCACTGTCCAGAATAAATTTCTGTCCAATCACCAATTAATTTTTTATATTTTTCAATATTGTCTTGAGTCCATTCAATAATACTAGGTTTTGTGTTATTCGAAGTAAGAAACACATAGACAGGGCTTTCGGTATCTATTAAGATTCCTGAATTTGCGCTACCTTTAAAAAGTTCTTTTAAATCGTCCAAAAGGAGATAAGGAATTTGTTGAATCAACATAGGTTCTAATTTTTCTTTCTTTAATGGTTGATCGTGATAATATTCCACCTTAAATTGGAAATATCCTAGAGTATTAAATGGTCTATCTGTATTTTCATCCCTATAAGGAAAACTTTCAAGATAAGGAACCCAACTACATTCAATAGATATGTTTTGAACCATATCAATTATCTTTTCTTTAAGATCTTGACGATAAAAATCATCTGGTGTTAGATTATTAAACTTATTTTTGATAAAAGCTTCAATCTTCTTCGCGGTTTCATCTCCGTTTGCTTTCTTGCGATTTAAGAACGCACTTATGTACCAAAATTCTTCCTTATAAACAAATTGTAGAGATTCATTCATCAATTTTTACCTTATAATTATTATAAATTCAGTTAAATTATATTAAATATTAAATAATCTTGATTATTTAAGAATTTCACACAAAACATAGAAGAAAATGTCAGTAAAACAGATTCAAGAAGAAATCCATAGGTTGAAAAAGCAAACAGAAACTACAATATTAGCTCACTACTACCAACCAATTGAAGTTCAAGAAGTAGCAGATCATTTAGGCGATTCATTAGGTTTGTCAAGGCTTGCTAATGAAACCAATTCGGAGTATATCATTTTTGCGGGTGTAGATTTTATGGCTGAAACAGCTTCCATATTAAATCAAGATAAGCATGTTTTAATACCTAATCCGGAATCTTGCTGTCCAATGGCGGCGTATTTAACTGCAGAAAAAGTTAGAGCCTTTAAACGACAGCACCCAAACTTACCAGTCGTTGTATATGTCAATTCAACAGCAGATGTGAAAGCAGAATCGGATATATGTTGTACTTCATCCAATGCAGCTAAGATCGTAAAAGAGATCTCCAGTTTTATGGGTACCGAGGCGGTGTTGTTCGGACCAGATGCTAACTTGGGAGATTACGCCGAACAAATATCTGGAATTAAATGCATTAAAATGCCTGCAGAAGGGAATTGTTATGTACATTCTCAGTTAACTATTGAAGATTTGGAGAACATCAGAAGTATTTATCCTAATGGTCAAGTATTAGTTCATCCCGAGTGTATAAGAGATGTTAGAGAATTAGCAGATTTCGTTGGTTCTACAGCCCAAATGTATAATCGTGTAAAAAATAGTAGTATAGTGGATAATGAGTTTTGTATTGGAACTGAAAAGGGATTAATGGAGAGAATGGCACAAGACTTCCCAAATAAGGTTTTCCACCTTATTAGCGAAAAACTTCTGTGTTCTAATATGAAAAAAAACACAATAGAGCTGACAAAATATGTGCTCGAACATTTAGATGATCCGATGTTTGAAGTAAAAGTTCCTCCTGAAATTGCTAAGAAAGCTTTAGAACCTATAGAAAAAATGTTAGAATATTCATAAAATTTTTAATTAGAAAATATATAGTTTGAATATTCTAGTTCTTCTTGTCTCTTTTCTTAATTTCTTTTTCTCTTAAAGTTCTTCGCAATATTTTTCCAACACCGCTTTTTGGAAGACTTCTAACAAATTGTACTTCTCTAGGATATTTGTAAGCTGCTAAGTTTTCTTTAGCAAAATCAATAATATCTTGTTCAGAAACTTTTCCTTTGCTCTCCGTCTTAAGTAGAACAAAAGCTTTTATGTTTTCACCTTTCATAGGATCCGGTACGCCAATCACAGCACATTCTTGTATTGCAGGATGTTCATACAAAACTTCTTCAATTTCCCTAGGGTAAACGCTATGTCCTTTGTATTTTATTAGGTCCTTAATCCGATCCAATAGAAATAAATAATATTCGTTATCTAATCGCCCGTAATCACCAGTGCGGAGCCATCTATAGCCGCCTGCTTCGAAGAATACGAGTTTGTTTTCTTCTGGTCTATTATGATAACCCACCATCACTTGCGGTCCGGATATAACTACTTCTCCTTCTCTACCTAGGGGTAAAAATTCCAAATTTTCATTCACTATCCCAACGAGAGTATTAGTAAAAGGATGGCCTACACTACCTCGCTTTAATTTTGACCATATTGTAGCTGTAATAGCACCTGTACTAGTTTCGCTTAATCCGTATCCTTCAGCCATTCTAAAACCAGTTCTCCTCTCCCATTCCGCGGCTAATTCATCTGGTAGTGCACCAGCACCACAGTTAACAAATTTTAGGCAACTCATATCGACATCTTTCATGTGAGGCGAGTTTAAAATATTAACAAACATTGTAGGTACTCCAAGTAACAAGTTTGGACGCCCTTTTTTAATAACTTCTGCGATTCTTTGAAGATCAAATGATGGAAGAACATATGATTTTGAACCAACTAGACACCCCATCAATAATTCGCAGGCTTGCCCATAAATATGGTACCACGGTAAAATGGAAAGACCGATGATATTTTCTTTAAGATAATGCTTAATCATATAATCTGTGCCTTGTTTTATTGCCCAAAGCATTGATACTACATTATAATGCGATAAACAAGCTCCTTTTGGAAGACCTGTAGTTCCTCCAGTATATTGAATTATAGCAATATCCTCTTTAGGGTTAATTTTAACATCGATCTCAAGAGGTTCTTGATACTTTTTCAATAATTTATCGTAATGAAGGATATTGTCAGTTTCAGGAACAGTAATATTTTCATCCATTATATTTAATATAATCACTTTATAGAGTTCTAATGTTTCAGCTACTTTTTCATATTCTCGAACGAATCGATCAATCGTTATCAAATATTTCGCACCTGAATCATTAATTTGATATGCAAGTTCTCTTCCTGTAAATAAGGGACTAATAGCGGTCAAGGTAGCTCCAAGATAAATCGCAGCATAATATGTAATAGAGAATTGAGGGCAATTAGGAAGCCATAAAGCAACTATATCTCCTTTGTTTACGCCTAGATCTTTTAACGCAGCAGCAAACCTTCTAGTTAATACATCTAATTGTTTAGTAGTATATTCTTTTCCAAAAAAGTCTAACGCAACATGATCTGGAAAATGCTCATCATTATATTTCCATACATCAATCAACGACATGTTTTCAGGAACATCAAGTTCCACTGTTATTCCATCAGGTAAATAATCTTTCCAAGTACGATTTTTAATATAATCTGGAAGTTCCATTTATTCTATCAACATGAATTTATTGTTTCTAATTTAAAACAATTTGTATATCTAATGATTCTGTGATTATATTTAAGTTTATTTAGAAAATTTGAATAATGGATGTTTAGAAGAATACATAAACAAACCTATTCTCATAAAATTTCACATAAAAGTGGAGTATAAAAAAAATAGTCCATGAAAATTTATTAAAAAAATTACAAAAATCTCGAAGAATTTATCTTTTAGGTTTAACAATTGGAGTTAAACAATTAGGACAGACATCCCAATTTAATTTAACATGGTAATTACAATTTGGATTAGGACATTCAATTTCTTTTTCTTCCTCGAGAGATGCTATTTTATATGCAACACTCAATTCGCTTGCTGCTTCAATATCTTTTAATAATTCGGATCCTTGGAAATTTAATCCACATCTAAGACATATGTTAGATAAATCATTTTTTAACACTGTTTTTCCACATTTTGGGCAAAAGCCACGTAATAGCTTTAAACTTTGAAATAATTCGGTTTCCTCAGATTCAGAGATAGAAACGAGATTTAAGTCTTCATAACGCTCAGAATTGTTTATTATGTTATATAAAGAGTTTTTTCCTCCTTCTGCTTTCAATAGTTTTTTAGACTGCAACGCAATATCCATTAAGGATGTTTTTGGAATACCCATCTCTAGCGCATTTTTAATTATCATTTTCTCAACCAACATCTCAAATGGTTCTTTTATTCCGCTGATCCCTTGCGATTCATTCACATCCCATATTAATTCCATTTCTAATAAGTTCTCAACTATGTCCTCAGCTAATTGATCTAAATCTAAGTCAGATATCATTTTTTCTTCAGCTATGTTTAGCTCAACTATCTCGTTTATCAAATTATCTTTAATTAAGCGGATTGTCGAAACACCAAGTACGTCCTCTCTGTGGAAAAAAAATCTATCCTCTCCTCGACTAAACATATATAAACCTAAATCACTAGACATTAGGCGATCTACATAAAAATCTATCCTTAATTTCTTTACATTATAATGTTTACAAAATTCTGTAATTTCAAATTTAAAATCTCTGGTTAAAACAGAATTGTTGTAGATGTAAAATAGCGTTAGATACAAGTCGCGATTCTGTTCTATAAAAAAATAATTTTCACCCATATTTATTATATTTCGAGTGATAACTGTTATAATGGATTCTGCAACACTAATTTCTTTATAAAAATTTTTTAATTCAGAAAGGTTCGAAATCAAGTCATTTATTTCACTAAAATAAATTGATTCATCATGACTGATATCTTCTTTACCAAGCTTTTCTGTACCTAGATCCGTAATAAAATAACGCTGTTCTTGGATGCTCTTTGATGGGTTCCTATAAATTTTTTTTTCAACATTGTTTTTAGATATATGGAATTTTATATACTTAGATACCGTAGATCTACTCAGGTCAGAATATTCTATGATATCTGTGAATCTTAAAGGTCCTAAATTTCTTAATAAGTAAAGAATTCTTAATTCGTTTTGATCAATTTTTTTTATTTCTGATAAAACTTTCTCCTTAACTTTGGCAGTTACCACGAATTTAGACATAAAAATAAAATAGAAATACGGAAATTTATACTTTTGCTTATACTTATACTTTAGTTTTATCTAATTTAACTATAGTTTATTATGAATCTGGACCTTATTATAGCTAATATTACACTTTTAGCTGAGTAAACTCCAATTTAATCAAAAATACCTTTGTTTTTAATTATAAATTTGCACATTACCCTAGTAAGATTTTATATAAACAAAAAAAAACAATATTTAAAAGGATGTGAAAAACTTACGACCCAATATCGCTTTAGGTTGACTGGTGTTCCACCAGACCAAGCTATTAAATTAATTGAAGTAGATCCTAACCAATCAATAGCAGAAATTAAAAAGACGGTTCAAAGGGAATATAAACTTAATCCTATTCTGGCTATTCAATTTATTTTTAAAGGAAAAGTACTTCCCGACCAACTAAAGTTTGCTAAAATAGGAATTCATCCAAAAAAGGATGTAATTACCGTAATGGCTACGCAAGCTGGCGGATAATATATAAATTTTAATATTTTTCTCTTTTTTCTTTAGTGTAACGAAATCTTTTTACATTTTATAAATGAATGCTTATTATGGTTTTTAAAACCAAAATTGCCATTCAAAAAATTAGAAATGAAGATGTTAAAACATCTGTTTTTTCAGCCCTTGAACTTATTGACGCTCAAAAATTAATGCAAAAAGATAATATGGTAGTCTTATTAAAACCGAATCTTTTAATGGGTAAACCAGCTGAAAGAGCAGTTAACACTCATCCCGAAGTTGTAAGAGCAGTGATTCAATGGGTAAAACAATTCAAACCATCAAAAATCTATGTATGTGATTCTGCTGGGGGAGCAAAACCCGGTATTACAGAAATTGCGATGAAGGAGAGCGGTATCCAGGATATATGTGAAGAAGAAGGGGCAATTTGCGTGCCTTTTGAAAAAACTGAGCGTGAACTTTATGTAGTTAAAGATGCACTTGAATTGAAAGAAATATCGAGTTCTTCTTTGATAAGAGAAGCTGATTTGATCATTAATATTCCTAAAATTAAAACTCATTGGCAATGTACCTTAACTTGTTGCATTAAAAACATGTTTGGAACCGTGCTTCTTGCAAATAAAGCTAAAACTCATGCTCAAGCAGCAGTTTTGGAGCGTTTTTGTTCGGCTTTGGTAGATATTTATTCTATTTCTAAACCACAATTAACGGTTATAGATGGATACTATTGCATGGAAGGTCAAGGACCATCAAGTGGCGATGTGGTGAAATTAGATATAGTTTTAGCGGGATATGATGGTGTTGCTTTAGATTCAACTGTATGTAAAATAATTGGATTTGAACCAAGTGAAATATTGTATTTAACTAAAGCTGAAGAAAAAAAATTGGGAACAACTGACTTAGAAAAGGTAGAAATCGTTGGTGAAACTATTGAATCTGTTTATCGAAAATTCAAGCGTCCTAAACTTAAACCAATATCTATGCCATTACCAAGGTGGTTAGCAGATTACATTGGAAAAACAATATTTAAGGCTTCAGTTAAGTTCAATAAAGAAAAGTGTAAATTATGCTCAACATGCTGGACTAATTGCCCGGTTAATGCAATTACACCTCCAATTGAGATAAAAAAAGGAAATATTCCAAAATGGGACAGTAAAAAGTGCATAACCTGTTTCTGTTGTGTCGAATTATGTCCTCACGAAGCAGTTAAATTTAAAATTAACTATATCAAAAACGCTGCATTTTCTGGGATGGGATTAGGGTGTATTGCAATCTTGGCAATAATAATATTAATAATTTCTTTGTTTATTTGGTTTTTATAGTTAGAAATAAAATCCCACTGATCAATGTTTATGAAAGATTTTTAATTTTTTAATATCTTTTTTTTCTTCTTCTTTTACCTTTTCTAAGAGTTTTACGGGCTTTGTAGGATCTATAGGTGTATAGCATGACCAACATCCATTGTCTATGTTACTTATTGCTTCAGAGCATTTGATACAATAGAGTGCATCGCATTCTGGACAAAGATATATAGATCTTATTAAATTTCCTTTACAAACTAAACAAATTTTTCGTTCTCTATGAAATATTACCTCATCCTCAGTAACTTTTTGAGGTCTGGTGAATATTCCTAAAACTTGAGATTCTAGTCCCTTTTCTGCTTCTTGACTCTTTGAAGCTATTTCAGACCTTATATTCTTTATTATAAAAAAAAATATTATATATGTAAATATAAATGTTGCAAGAAATTCGATGACATATGGAGTTTCTAATTTTTTGACAATATCAATAACAAGCATAACGATAAGAAAGGGAATAGTTAATATGGCAAATAAAACCCATAAAAAAAAGGCTCGAGATAGAATTTTAGGATTAATAATTGTAGGGAGTAAAGTAATGCAACAACCTAAAATTAAAAGGAGAGGAGCCAATATTAACGGGTAAGCATCGAGGTCTTTATGAATTCTCTTAGCCAAAAACAATGAAATCACGAATGATAAGAATCCAAATAATAAAAATGAAGAAACGGCTTTAAACTCAAGATTGGACCATTTTGTGTAAAGATATAATACAATAGGAACTAATATTAATAATCCAAGTGAAATAGCAAAATTAAATACAGATCTAGCTATTGTTGAAAAAGGAGTGTTGAAAATAGATCCTTCTAAGGGAAGGATAATTTCTATTGTTACTAAAATCGCGTAAAAAATTGTTAAAGAATATTGTGTTTGCTTTATGATTTTGTCAAAAGCTAATACATAAAATAAACCACCAATTCCGAGTGAAATATAACTTAATCGACCAAGAACTTCATATAATGATCCAACATTTTCATAATCACCAAAAAATGTACCATTGTTAAAATCTCCTTGAACTTGAAAAACTTGAAAGTAAGTAAAGATTAAACTTAAGGCAAAACCAAGGGGAAGGCTAGACAATCCATACATAATAATTTTTTCATTTAAAACTTCCCTGTTCCTTGCTTTATATATAAAATATATTCCGCAAATTATTGCTATTGCTAGGGCCATCCCCCACAATAATCGCTCTGAGGGGTCCCAAATAGGTACATCTGTCATGCTCTCAAACACATTAAGTTTTAAAATAAAAATCTACGCGGGGTTTCAACTAGATTACTATATTTACTGATTACAGAAGCCTATATAAATTTAATCAAAAGCAAATTTTTCGAGATAGTATTAGAAGATTATTTACTACTTGAAAATCTTAAAAGGTTTTGAGATTAATATATAGTATCATTAAAAAAAGGTTAAATAAGGCAATAAAATGAAGTTTACAATATTAAATGGTAGTCCTAAAGGTGCCGAAAGCGTTACCATGCAATACATCTTGTATATTAAGAAAAAACATCCAGAACACGAATATAATATAATAAACATCGCACAAGCAATTAAGAAGATCGAAAATGACGAAAAAAGATTCGACGACATAATTCTTCAAGTAAAAGAATCGGATGGTGTAGTATGGGGATTTCCCCTTTATGTGATGCTAGTGTGTTCTCAATATAAGCGGTTTATTGAGCTTATTTTTGAAAGGAATGCTGAATCTGCCTTTGAAAATAAGTATACTATTGTCCTATCAACCTCTATTCATTTTTATGATCACACAGCCCATAATTACATGCATAGCATTTGCGACGATTTAAAAATGAAATATGTTGGAAATTATCCAGCAGATTCTTGGGATTTGCTTTATCCTAAACGACGCGCTAGATGGTTAATATTTGCTGAGGAATTTATAAATCACATCGAAAATAATTTTCCGACTTCAAGACACTATACTCCCTTGATAAGAAGAGAGTTTAAATATACTCCTAGTAAAGTTATAGATAATTCTAAGAAAATTAATACAAATGGTAAAAATATTCTTGTTGTTAGTGATGAAACTAGCGAAAACACTAATTTAGGGAACATGCTAAAAAGATTTAAAGATTCCTTTTCGAGTGAGATCGAAATTATTAATATAAATAAAATCGATATTAAAGGTGGATGTATATCATGCTTACAATGTGGTTACGATCATAAATGCTCCTATATAGGAAAGGATGGATTTATTGATTTTTGGGAAGATGTAGTAATGACTTCCGACATTCTAATTTTTGCTGGAGTAATTAAAGACAGATATCTTTCAGCAAAGTGGAAGATGGCTTTAGATCGGGCTTTTTATATGACTCACACACCAACTTTAATAGGAAAACAGATGGGCTATATTATCTCTGGACCTTTAAGTCAAATCCCAAATCTTACTGAAATGTTTCAGGGTCACATAGAACTACAAGGCTCAAATTTAGTAGATATTATAACGGATGAATTTGGGACATCAGAAGAGATAGACGCTTTAATTCAAGACTTTGCTAGAAGATTAGTTACATTTTCCAACACCGATTACATTAAACCTTTAACCTTTTTAGGAGAAGGAGGAAGAAAAATATTTCGCGATGATATCTATGGAAGAAATCGATTTGTTTTTATGGCAGATCACGAATATTACGAGAAACATGGTTATTATGACACTTTCCCGCAAAATGATGAACGAGCAAAAAAATTGAATGAAAAACTAATTCCGTTAATAAAAATAGATAAGATTAGGAATAAAATGAACATGAAACAAGAATTTCTTCGCCCTTTCCGGAAGGTGCTTGAAGACCCAATTAAATAAAACCAAATAAAGAGAAAGAAACAAAATGGCGTGGGGAGGCTCATTAAACCAGGAAGGTTCTAATCATCTGAGAAATTTAAGAGAAGCTGATAATGTAATAAAGTTTCTTGAAGGATTTAGGCGAAAATTAAATGAGAAGGAAAAACAAAAAATAGCAGATGCAATCAGTATTATCGTAAACCATTACTCTAAAGAAAAAAAGGATGAAATTAAAACCTAAATTGCCTTTACTAATTTTTTAATTATTTCTATCAACTTATCTGCTTCAATTTTTAGCGTTCTTGTTAAATTTATTTCGAAGAAAGGTAGATCGATGTTATCAGATCGTTCTTCAAGAGTTAAAGAGTCTTCTTTGTATAATTTTAAATCTTTAAATCCCTCTAGGCTTTCAGGGACAAAACCGATCATAAAAACATTCAAGGCGGGTAATTTTTCTATGATTAAATCAATTACAATGTGGACGGGGATTGTATGAGTAGAAATTGGCACATATTCCTTAATAACATCACGCTCCAATATTGTAATCGTTCCCGGAGGTTTATTTACAGTACATGTATCAATAAGGATTAGATACTCAGGTTTGAAATCAACAACATCATCAATTCTAGCCATAGGATCTGTTCCAGCGTTTATGAAAAGAACTTTTTCATTATCAGAACAAGGGAGTAGCTCGCTAATAACGTAAGGGCCAACACCGTCATCGCTTAATTTTTCCTCTCCTATCCCCATAAAAACGATACTTTGGACATTACTAAGTCGATTTAGAAGTGAACTGTATAAATCCTCCATAGTCAAGTCACATATTATTTTTTTTAACATTAATTTTTCTATTTCATTAAAATAGAGATTTTAGATAATTTTTTTTTTAACATTACCTATTTTTTTATTATGTTGTTAAAAGAGAAAAATATAATAATCACTGGCTCAGGAAGAGGTATTGGGAAGTCGATTGCTCTCGCTTGTGCAAAAGAGGGCGCTAATATTGGCTTAGTAGCTAGAACACGTGATGAATTAAACGAAGTTTACGAAGAAATTATTAAACTTGGTACTGCAGTTAAGGTATCAGTTCAAACTGCTGATGTTACAAAATACGAAGAAATAGAAAGCGCATTTAAGGCTTTTTATGAGGAATTGGGAGAGTTTAACGGAGTTATTGCCAATGCAGGCTATTCACGGATGTGGGATAGTCATGAATTTGACAGCAATAAATTTTCTGAAATAATCAATATAAATGTATCAGGCGTGTTTTTTACATTCAAGGCAGCCTTTCCTTATTTAAAGAAGGATAACAAGAGTGAAAAAGCAAGGTTTATTATAACGGGTAGCGCTGCTTTCACTAATCCAATGCCAAAATTTGCAGCTTATACTGCAAGTAAATACGCAGTTGTAGGTTTACAGAATTCTCTTGCTTTAGAGTATAAAAAAGAGAATATCAATTTCAACATGATTCTACCAACAATGGTTGACACGCGTTTGGCTAGAGGTAGGAAAGCTGGAGATGGAAATAAACCTCCGAACGTTATGGATGCTCAGGAACTTAATGATTATTATATATTTCTTTTAAGTGGAGATGCGAATAGAATCGATAACGCTCTAATATTCACTAATGATTTCGATGAGGTTAAAAAGTTGTTATCTGAAGCTCCTTCTGGAAAAAATGACAATTGGGATGTTTTTAAGGATTATCTTGAAGAAAATTCTCCTAATACTTATGCTAATGTTAAAAAACTGGGAAAATTAGTAGATTTTATAATAAAATCTTCATAATTATTTTTATATTTGATTGCAATTCTACTCATAAAGCCCCTTTCACTTTAAGAATTAAATTCTTTAATTATTGTGTGTTTTGATAATATAGAATATGAACGAAACATCAAATGAAAAAGCAGAAAAAGCTCAATTTGAAGGAATTATTGAAGATGAAAATGTAATAATTTCTGACAAAGAAGGTATCGAAGAATTTTATAATAATTCTTACATCGGTACTCTTGATAAGAGTGGTGAAAGTAAGGAAATATTGGTTTTAAGCCCTGTAGAAGTCTTATTATTAAGTGAAAGAAATCGAATCTTATTATATTTGGACAATAACAAAGAAGACACTAATTTATACGATTTTGAAGGCATTTTGACGTATCTCACTCAATTTGACGATAGATTGTGGCAAAAATATATTATTTACATGGATCTTAGAAAAAGAGGATATATCGTACGAGCGGGATATGGAGAAGGGATTGATTTTAGAGTTTATAAGAGAGGTGCTGACTTTGAAAAAGATTCAGCGAAATTTTTGATCTATCCTGTTTTTGAGGGATATCCAATAGATTTAAAAGACCTTGACAAAATGTCGCGTGTAGCAATGAGCTCACGCAAAGATCTTGTTGTTGCTACGGTTGATAGATTAAGCAAACCAATATATTACAGTGTTAATAAATTTGAAATTATGAATAAAGTAGAAAAAGACGAAGAATAAAATGTCAAAAAAATTTGCGTGCGACACTTCCGTAATATTTAACGGAATCGTTCTGGAATTAATAGTGGATGGCGATTTAGGAGATAAGCCAGAAATTTATATCCCGAATGTAGTTGTAGCAGAAGTTGAGTATCGAACAAACGTTCAGAAAGAAATAGGGTATTATGGTCTAAATGTTTTAAAAGAATTAAGACGGTTACATAATGAGGAGAAAATAACACTTCATATAGTAGGAAAACGCCCTACCAGAGAGGAAATAAAAATGAGCCCAGGAGGAGAACTAGATGCACTCATTAGAAAAGCAGCTTTAGAGCATAACGCTTCCTTGATTACAGCAGATAGAATACAAGGAGATGTAGGTATTTTTGAGGGGGTTGATGTCATGTATGCAAAAGAAAAGGCCGTCCCTAAAAAAACAGAGACCCTTTCGCTGAAATTACTTGAATTTTTTGACGATACTACTATGAGTGTACATTTAAAGCAAGGCTTGCCGCCATATGCTAAGAAAGGTAGCCCCGGAAATTGGTATTTAGAAAAAATAGGCATGGAACAACTATCTGCTAAACTAATAGATGAAATTGCTATCGAGATAATAGAAATGGTTAGAGAAGACGAGCATTCTTTTGTTGAAATTGAAAAAATCGGTGCCGTGGTTGCTCAATTAAGAGAATTTAGAATTGTAATAACGCGACCTCCATTTTCAAATAGTGTTGAGATCACTGCCGTGCACCCACTCGTTACTCTTTCATTGGGAGATTATGCTATTGATAGAAGACTTCATAAAAGATTAGAGAAAGCAGAAGGAATTTTAGTAGCAGGAGCTCCAGGGGCGGGAAAAAGCACCTTTTCAGCAGCTTTAGCAAATTTTTATCTAGAACAAGGTAAAGTCGTAAAAACCTTGGAAAGCGTTCGGGATTTACAGGTAAAAGAAGAAATAACGCAATATACAAAATTGGAAGGAAGCCTTGAAAATTCTGCTGATATTCTGCTATTGGTAAGACCGGATTTTACTATTTTTGATGAAGTACGAACAACTAAAGATTTTCAAATTTACGCTGATTTTCGACTTTCTGGTGTAGGTATGGTGGGAGTTGTCCATTCTTCCTCAGCTATCGACGCAATTCAAAGATTTATCGGCCGAATTGAGCTTGGAATGCTTCCTTCAATTATAGACACGATTGTTTTTATTAAGGGCGGAGATATATCTACCGTATTAATCATCAAAATGACGGTAAAAGTACCCCATGGATTTAGAGACAAAGACTTAGCAAGACCTGTGGTAGAAGTCAGAGAGTTTAAAACTGAACGCCTTGCTTATGAGATTTATTCCTTTGGTCAAGATATAGTAATTAATCCTATAAATCCTATTGACTTTACAAATTCTTTTAAAGATAAAGAACAAATTAGGGGAGAAAAATTAAATAGAAGGAGAAAAGAAAAACGAGTTGAGTTAGATATTGAAATCACGAAACAAAAAGTAATTCTGAAAGCAAATCCTGAATATGCAAGTAGTAATATCATTGTGTATGCTAATGGTCAAGAAATTTTTACCGGTTCCTTGAGCCGCTCTAGCAGCATAAGCCTCTCTCTTTCAAATAAAGAAGGAAGGAGAGTTCTAAAAGAATATGATAGAAATAAAAATTTTTACGGAATTTTAAAATAAGACTTTCTTTCTTTAAAAAAAATAAAAAAATTATTTGGCTAATGCATTTCGGGCTCGTTTTATATCGTCAACTCCGATAACCAGCTTGTTATGTTCGGCCAAGTAGATTAGATCAATATTAACACCAACATTGCCTATTTTACGAGCCATTTTTCCACCAGATCCTGGTTTACCAGCAACGTTGCCAATATCCACGACAAGTACTTCACGTACAGCGCTAACTTTAAATCCTGCTGATTCAAGTACATAACGAGCAACAGTCTCATCTTCGACTAAAATATGAATAATAGCATCATCATTTAGGGGAATACCACATAATCCCTCCATATTTATTCCATTCTTACCTAAAATCTCGCCCATATTTGCTAGAGCGCCGGGTGAGTTTTCCAATATAACTGCTATATCTTTCATTTTATGATTTCTCTTTTTTTTTTATTATTCTTAGGTGATTTTTTTCCAATGCTTAATTATGTTATCTCTGTATTTAAGTTTTCTTTTGAAATTTCGTTAAATTAGAGACTAAAGCCTTTAAATGCAATAGAATATAAGAATAGAGAAATAGAATTTGTAAAAATTTCGTGCCTTTTATTACTCCTATTCCTTTTTTTCAGGTGGTCTATTAATAAATCGACCATATCTATTCATTTGACCATAGTAGTCGAATAAAGCATTAATTCCGCGTATTTTAAGATCCGTATTAAGAGCAATTTTATTATGGAGACAGCCAGGACGAGGTACTTGAGCCATTTCAGAAGCTAATTTATTTACCTCCTCATCAAGGTTTTCTCGAGGAACGCTTATACTCACAAGTCCCCAATCTGCTGCTACTTTTCCTGTAATTAATCGTCCACTCATCAAAAGATATCTTGCTTTTTTGACGCCTAAATAAAATTGCCAGAGAGGTAAACTCTGTGAACCACCCCATAACTGAGCGGGATGACCTAATAATGCATCGTCTGCTGCAACTGAGATATCACAGCACAATTGGAGATAACATCCACCATCTCGACAATATCCGTGAACTTGGGCAATAGTTGGTTTAGGGAAATCCCAAATACGAGTGTACTTAGCATATACTTTTTTATTTAATATTTCATAGGAATTTAAATAGTTCCAACCACCTTCTGGAGGTGTGCGATAATAAGAAGCATCATTATCGAACCCGGAACAAAAGCTTTTACCATTACCTTTTAGTACAATCACATTTGCATTTTTATCTTCCTCAGCATAATCAAAAGCGGCATCAATGTCATCAAGCAACTGGAAACTCAACGCGTTATGTCTTCTTGGTATATTTAGAGTTATATAGCCTATTTTATCCTTACTTTCGTACAAGATTGTTTCAAATTCCTTTGAGCTCACTTTTAATATTCACCTTTCATTTTTTTTGTGTTTAACTGATGTTATCTCCCTATATATTTAAAACTTTGATTCAAACCCTTGAATTTGAGATTAAATCATTTTGAAATATCAAGCGTAAATATGACTTCTCCATACTCTACATTTTTTGATTTCATAGGGTATCCACTATTGTTAAGAATATAGAGCATTGGTTTGTTTTCAAGAAGAATGGAGCCGGTAAAATTTTTATAATTAAGTTCTCTCGCTATTGTAATTAAATACTCAAGTAAAAATTTAGCGATTCCAGACTTTCGAAAATTTTTCTTAACCACTATACCCAATTCAACAGTTGATGGTTGATGTGTCTTAAAAAATGCTGCTGAAGCAACTATTTTCTGTTCACCGTCTTCAATGGATTCTCCTACTAAAATCATGTCAGTTTGATAATCTATATTAACTAAGGGTTGTACGAATGTGTGAGGAAATTTACGATCCCGTGAGAAAAATCTCAAATATCTATCATCTTCATCTAATGAGTAATAAAGTCCTTGCAATAACCGTTCGTCAGTAGCTTTTATAGGTCGAATTTTAATTGTTTTACCATTTTTCATTTGAAAGGTTGTCTCATACTTATCAGGGTATAAACTTAACCTACCTTTAATTGAAAGTGGTAATTTTTGATCGGAATAAACATAGTTTATATTTTTCGCGTATTCTAAAAGTTCTTCCCTGAAATCTGGATGAGCTATGTTGATCATTTGTAAAACTCGCTCTCTAATACTCTTACCAAATAGATAGGCGACACCCCATTCCGTAACAACATAATGAATGTCACCTCGAGTGATTACAACTCCTGAACCCGGTTGAAGATAGGGAACGATTCTCGAGACAATTGTTCCATCTTTGAGCGTTGCAGTGCTAGGGAGGACGGCTATAGGTTTTCCGTCTTCAGAGTGATTGGCACCTCTCACAAAATCTACTTGACCGCCAATACCACTATAAAATGATAATCCAAGCGAATCAGCATTAATCTGTCCCGTTAAGTCTATTGTAAGTGCTGCGTTAATAGCCACTTGCTTTTTATTTCGACTTATTATATAAGGATCGTTGCAATAATTACAGGGATGAAATTCTACAAAAGGATTGTTATCTACAAAATCATAAAGCCGTCTAGAGCCCATGACAAAAGAACAAATTATTTTACCTTTATGTAGTGTCTTTTTCTTGCACGTGATTACCCCTTTTTCTACTAGATCAACAATTCCATCCGAAAAAACTTCACTATGCACTCCTAAATCTTTCTTATCTTCTAATTCTATTGATAGTGCATTAGGAATCTTCCCAATCCCCATTTGAATAGTAGATTCATCTTCAATAAGGGATGCAACATATTTTGCAATCTTTTCAATGGATTCATCTGGAGGATCGTAGGTAAACTCAATAATATCGTGATCTGATATAATATAGGCGTCTATATCATCCATGTGAATGAATGAATCTCCCAGTGTGCGCGGCATCTTAGGATTAACTTCCGCAACTATGAATTCAGCTGCTTCTGCTATGGGCTTTGCTATATCGACATTAATCCCATAACTACAAAATCCAGAATTATCGGGAGGACTTACTTGAATAAGAGCCGTCTTTAAGTGCATTTGTCCCCGCTCAAAAAATTTTGGGATATCTGAAAGCAGCATTGGGGTGTAATCTGCTAATCCTTTTTTAACAGCTTCTCGGAGATTTTCACTTATAAAAAAAACATTATGCCGAAATAAATCTTCTTTACCTCCAGCAGTTTTATAATAATCGAGATCGGACAAACTTATAAAATGTATCATCTCTACATCCGAAAGTTGAGGACCGAGTTCAATAAGTTTTGAGGTGAGGTCAATTGGTTCAGCACACCCAGAATCAATAAAAACACGGTCACCAGGTTTGATATATTTCTTGATTGCGTCTTCAACATTTACATGCTTCTGTTTATATTTATCAATATTTCTCATAAAGTCTGACATTTTTTCAACCTATTTTTAAATATGTTGTTAATTTAGTTGGCATTCACCATTTCCTTTACTTTCTCCACAATCTTAGGAAGTACGTCTCCAATAAGATCAAAAAACCTTAAATCAACCTCATCATCGTATGGAGTTTCACCCTGATTTAAAATTATTAATTTTGCACCATT
>JAHQWP010000154.1 GCA_029856235.1 Promethearchaeia archaeon | reverse complement strand
CCGGTTTGGTATTCTTTCTTTTTCTTGTACCTTTCCGTTTTGAAGTAATGCTTCTTTTTCTCCGGTAAAATATTAATATATTTCCTTAGGATATCTTCTACAAACGCTTTAGTCGCTTTATTTGGTATTTTTATCGGATTAGATAGATTTGCGAGAATTTCTTTATCTTTAGAGTCCGGAGAAAGCCCAAGGTTTTTTATTGGTATGTGAAATGAATGAATAAAGTAACCAGTAGTTTTCTCTTCATGAGCAATTACTCTTAAAATATTTTCTTCTTCCTTTTTTATTTTAAAATCTATTAATTTTTTACCGGGGCGCACGATTATTGTAATATAAAGTGGAAGGTTGTTTTTCGAGTCGTGAATTTTTTTTAAGAATTCATCTAGTTTGTCAGCCATTTTAATTCAAGAAGCTAATAAGTTCTGTAATATATATAGTTTTAAATTAAGATAATTAATTAAATTTATTATTAAAAATAACTAAGTGCTGAAAGAAATCATGACCGTTATATTAGAAACGTTTGATTTAAAAACTAAAGCCTATTGTGATGTTTTAAATATCACCTCCCAAGTTCAAAACGCAATTGAAAAATCTGGATTGAAAAATGGGATCGTAAATGTTCATGTTGCGGGATCCACAGGCGCAATATCAACTGTCGAATACGAACCCGGATTAGTCCAACACGACATTGAAGAATTTTTAGAAAAAATTATCCCTTATAAAAAAGATTACGCCCATCACAAAACTTGGCACGATTACAACGGTGCGGGGCATCTAAGAAGTTTCCTCTTTAAAACCTCCCAAACATTCCCATTTCATAATAAGAAGTTAATTCTGGGCACATGGCAGCAGATCGTCTTCCTGGAATCTGATGAAAAATCGAGAAGGCGTACAATTTATGCAACTGTGATAGGAGAATAGAGGAATATCAAGGATTTTGGTTCGCAACTCTTTTCTCTTTCTTGATATGCATAGGCTTTCAGTTCCATAAAAGTTTCATAATAAAGATCGTACTTGAAGGATAAGAACCTAAATCAAGCACAAGAAAAAAAAAAAATTTTTTTAAGGAAAGTAGGGAGTATGAAAGATAACATTAAAATAAAAGTTCATGAATATCATAATCCAAACTATTATACCCAAATTTAATCCAATGATAGCCATCACTACTTTATTATCTTTTACTAAACCAACTATTCCGTATATAACTGTTACTAATGGTATAACAAACATGAAAACATATCCCATTAGATAATATAGTCTTCCCATCAATAATATTCCAAATAAAGCTAGAACAAATGTTATGTTTCCTAAAACTAGCGAAATAGATCCATAAGGACTCTTTTCATTTCTAATTATATTTCACCCGATATTATTATGATTAATTAGAACTATACTGTTCTAAAAAGTATTTCGATGTTTATACACTTTCGTCCATCTAATTTAAATTTTTTCTATAAGCATCAGCTAAAAAATCTTTTTTTTTTAACAAAAGACTCGAATTTTTGAGGCCTGATTTTGAGAATTCCTAAAAAAAATCAAACTTTTTTACAGAAGAGAGAGTAAGAGATGCTATAAAGTAGGTTTACTCAATCAGCCGGAAACAGCAGGGTTCCATACTGTCAAATTATTGGGGTCTAATAGCTAGAAAATAAAATAAAAAAAATTATATTCTTTTTGATATATTGTTAAACTCGTCAACAAGTATATTGTAAACTTCGCGACGGCGAACATCTTCAAATTTATCTATCATCTTTACGATAGTTTTATGACGCTCTTGTATCATGCTTTTAAAGAGTGGAATTTTACGGACCACGTGCTCAAATTTATTCTTCTGAATTATTTGGTATTGTAAAAATTCCAAAAATTTGTTTTCTTCTTCTATCAATTAAATCCTCTTTTTTAAATTAGTATTTTGACCAAAATAAAATAATGATCAATAAAAAATAGCAGTGTCATGTAAGTATTTTTCGAGTATTATCCGGAGATTTGAGATAGAAGGACGCAAATAAGAAAAAGACAATAAGATTAAAAATAATGAATTTCACTTATAACTAAAAAATTTCATTATATTCTTCAATTAAAAAACGTTTTATGGGCTTTTTTAAATTATGATATATTTTTGATGAGTACTGGTTTGAGATTATGGAAAAATTGATAAAAGTCGTTGTAGCTGGATTGGACAATGCAGGAAAAACATCAATCCTGACGGCACTAAATAAAAAATATGACTTTCAAAAAGATATTGTATCCCTTACTCCAACTATTCGAGTTGAATACCAAGCAACAGAATTTCTTAAAAATCGAATAGTTTTTTGGGATATGGGCGGGCAAGAAAAGTATAGAAAATTGTATCAGGATAAACAAGACCTTTATTTTTCTGGCACAGATCTGCTTGTCTACATTATTGATATTCAAGATAAAGAAAGAATCGAAACATCTCTCATGTATTTAGATGTGATATTACAGAATTTTAAAAAGCATAAGATGGATGTCCCTCTTATCATTAGCTTTCATAAGTTTGATCCTGAACTCAGCGGAAATGAAGGATTGATTGAAGAAATAGAATCGCTAAGAGAGCATTTATTAAAGAAATACCCCTCATTTAAAATATTATTTCAACAAACTTCAATTTACGATATAATCTCAATAATACAGTTGATTTCGTATGGATTATCAGTATTTGACGAAAAGTTTTTTGCGCTCTCTGAGTTGTTAGAAAAGTATCTCTTACAATTTAAGAGTGAATCGTTAATTTTATTTGATAAAAATGGCATAATATTAAGTGAGTATTACAAAGACATTATCGAGCCTGAAATATATGTCGAACTTGTAGAATCCATTAAAGAACACTTATTTTTACTTAAAAGGATGCAAGAAGAATCTTATGAAACTGATTACGCATTATCTTCTATAGGGGACGAATTAATCTCGTATCTGCATAGAATTGAACTAGAAGATGAGTCACTATTTGTGTCAGTAGTTATAAAAGAAATGCTAAAGGAACCGCTTTTAGAGAAATTTTCGGATTTTATGTCTGAATTAATAGAGATATTAAAACCATTACTAACGCGATCCTAATCATAAGTTAATCTATTTTTAAAAGTTCTCTCGCTTTATCAGTAAATTTTTCTTTCTTTTTTTGGTGTTGCTCAATAAACTTCAAGACCTTTTCAACGCATTGTGCTTTATGTTCACCGCACAATAATTCTCCTTTAACGCATCTTTCAAATTCATCAGCTAATACATCGTCATCTTCTTCAAAGTGATACATTAGCATTTTATAAATCATACACTTTCCAGGTTCTCCCCCCAGTTCCTGTTGTTCTTTCTTATTTTTGCGTCCCCCCGTCAAAGCACCCTTAACTTTCTTTTCTATTGATTCTAAAGATTCGTTGAAAGTGAAAGAACTATTAGGATTTCTCTTTGCCATCTTATCTGTTCCATCTATCCCTGCTAAAAGATAATGATAAGTTGCTCCAGGTAAGAAAAAAGTTTTATAATACCTACGTGTAAGATCTCTTGTAAGTCTTATATGTGGATCCTGATCAATTCCTACTGGGACTATAGTTGGTTGTGGTCCTTCTCTCACTTGAGGAAGAACTATATCCCCCACTTGGATCAGAGCGGCTAAGTAAAGCCCAAATGTTTTCTCTCCGTAGATTGCGTTTAACATGTTTTGAGTTACTAATCTACTTACTTTAAAGCAAATATCCTGAACTAATGGCTCTTTCGATTGCCTCCAAATATATGCTCTATCTGGCGAAGGATCCAATCCAAACGCTAATATATCAGTAAGATTGTCTACCGCATTTGGCTCCGCTTCTTCGTAAGGAATTCCATTATCTTCCCAAGATTCAATATCCGCTATGCCATAATACACGGTTCCCCCCATTTTCTGAAATTCCACGATTTCCAAAGCAGTAGTTGAAGTCCCTAAATGATACGGTCCAGAGGGTTTAATACCGCTCATCACAGCCCATGGTTTGTTTTCTTCAATTGCCTTAAACACATCTCCTAAATCGCGATGACCAAAAATAATTTTTCTTCTAAAAAATCTATTTTTTATTAACTTTTGTCTTAAAACATCGTTGATTTCTTCAATTCCAAATTCTCTTATTATTCTCTCGTAATCCTCGTCTTCTAAAGGATTAGAAGACCCCCATGGATCCAGTATTTTTTTATGATTCATTTTTTTTGTTTCTAAGGTATAATAATATTGATATTAATAAAAATCGAAACCAATTAAAAATTTTGATACAGAATGAGACTATTTAAGTGTATGAATAATATTTTAAACTCTTTCTTCTCTTTTTAGCTTCAATTTGTTAACAGAATTTGACTTTAATTAAAAGGATATAAGAACAATATATAATAATTCTACTTCTGTTCTTCTAATTAAGATGACAGAAAATGAAACTAGAAAAGAAAAAGAATGGAAGGAAAAATTAACAGAGGAACAGTATCGCGTACTACGATTAAAAGGAACTGAACGACCTTTCACAGGAAAATACTGGAATAATAAGGAAAAAGGCATTTATTATTGTGCGGGATGTGGGACACCTCTTTTCGATTCAAAATCTAAATTCAAGTCTGGTTCGGGGTGGCCTAGTTTTTCAACCCCTATTAAAGAGTCTAATGTCGATAAAGCTCAAGATAATAGTATCGGCATGAGAAGAACGGAAGTATTATGCAGTAACTGTGGGGGCCATCTGGGACATGTATTTGATGATGGACCTAAACCTACTGGTTCACGATACTGTATGAACTCGATCTCTTTAGATTTCAAACCAAAAAATAACGAAGATTAGAATCGAGTATTACTAATAGTGTTAAGAAATAATAATTGAAGAATTTTTATATTCCTTTAAAACCATATTAGAATTAGTTTTTGTTATATGCTCTTTTTCATTCAATTCTCGAATAAAATTATGGACATCTTGAGCTTCTTTAAATCTACAAATTAGGGCAGCAGATTGTTCTCCCGTTGTGTGAAAAACCGAACACACTTCAGGTTTTTTTGTTATCTCTTCTAGAATTTCTGGGGTATGTTTTCCATCAATATTTATCCTTATTAAAAATGTTAACTTAAACCCTAATATTTCGTTATTAAGCTTAAGCGTATAACCTTCAATCACATTATGCTCCTCCAGCTTAGAAATACGATTGTGGATTGTACCAATTGAAATCTTTAATTCTTTATTTATTTCTCTATACGATGTTTTTGCGTCTTCTTGCAACATTTTTATGATAGCTTCGTCTATTTCGTCAAGAGTTATTTTTATCTTCTCTTCTCCGTTAACCTTAATTTTTTCTACTTTCATTTTTAATAAACAATTTTTTTTTGAAAATGTTTAATTTTCAATTAAAAAATTGAAAATTATAATATATAATTTTTGCAACTCAGTTTTTTTTTGTTTTTTTTTGTTTTTAAATGATCTCCTAATCATAAAATTCTTATAAATTGAGTCATTTATAAAAACAAAAATTAATGATTTTTAAAAACAAAAAAAGGTAAAATTATGTCTGTACCGATTATAATTCTTAGAGAAGGAACGGAAGAAACGAAAGAAAAAGAAGCTCGCATGCAAAACATAAATGCAATGATGGCGATTACTGAAACTGTAAAATCTACGCTCGGACCAAGAGGTATGAATAAAATGCTGGTAGATTCTGTAGGGGATGTTACAATAACAAACGATGGTGCTGAAATTCTAAAACTACTTGATATAGATAATGTTGCTGCAAATATGATGGTAAACATCGCTAAATCTATTGATGAAGATATCGGAGATGGCACCACTACTGCTGTTATATTTTCAGCTGCTTTATTGGGAAATGCTCTTGAACTTATCGAACAGAACGTTCATCCAAAACCCATTACTCACGGTTATAAATTAGCAGCAGATAGAGCTTTAAAGCTGGTAAATGAATTGGCTGCTAAAATATCTCAAGACGATGATAAAATACTTATGGATGCCGCTAGAACTGCTATGAACTCCAAAGACATAGTAGGAGTGAAAGATTATTTCGCTGAATTGACTGTAAAAGCTATAAAACATATAAAGGGAGAAGATGGAAACACATTCTCTAAAGTAGGAAATGTTAAAATTGTAAAAGTTCCTGGGAAATCGCTAAAAGATTCTGAGTTAATAAATGGTGTTTATATCGAGAAAGAAAAAGTTAACTCCGCTATGCCTGATGTAGTAAAAAACGCGAAAATTGCAGTAATTAGAAGAAAACTAGATGTTGTAAAAACAGAATTTGATGCTCAAATAAGAATTTCAAATCCTGCCGACATTCAAAAATTTCTCGACCAAGAAGAAAAAATTCTTGTTGATTACTTGAAAATTTTCACAGATTTAGGCGTGAATATGGTTGTTAACAATAAAGACATCTCTGATAAGTTTGGAGCGTATTTAGCAAAGGAAGGGATAGTAGCAATCAAAAATCTCGGAGACTCTGACATGAAAGCGGTGACGAAAGCAGTTGGGGCGAACACAGTTGACGATCTTCATTCTTTAACTGCGGAAGACTTAGGTTTCGCAGAGAACATTAAATTTGAAAAGCTTGGTAGCAATGAATTTACTCTATTTACTGGTTGTAAAAACCCCAAATCTGTTTCGATACTGCTTAAAGGAGGTTTAGAGAAAATCTTAAATTCTGCTGAGATTTCTTTGAACGATGTACTTTCAGTAGTTGCAAAAGTTATGGACACTGAAGCCGTTGTTGCTGGTGGGGGGGCAATTTACATTGAACTTGCGAAAAGATTAAGAGAATATGCAAATGAAATGAGCGGTAAAGAACAACTCGCCGTATATGCGTTTGCGATTGCCTTAGAAGAAATTCCAAAAACATTAATCAAAAACGCAGGTTTAGACGAAATTGAGAACATGACTGAATTACGAGCAGCTCATAAGACTGAAAGCGATAAATGGAAAGGAATTGATACCATTACTAACGAAATTGGAGATAATTTTGAGAAAGGAATAATTGAACCCGCGGCTTTAGTTAACCATGTAATCAAAGCTGGAAGCGGATTAGCAAACTTGATTTTGAGAGTAGACAGAATTATCAGTGCCAAGGGTAGCAGAAGTCCTGGATTATAATAAACCAATTGAGAATTCTATTTTTTTCTAATTTTTTTATTTATTTTTTCTTTTGATTATCATATTTTAAAAAAAATTCAATAATTCTGCTCTTTAATAAGCTTTTTAATGCTTTTTTAACTTGTTAAAACAATAAATTGAAACTGATTATAATGAATTATAAAGAAACTTTTTCGAAATTTGTCGATAAGGCGTTAATTTCTCAAAAGGATGTTGAAAAATTATTCGCTTTACAAAATGAGTATGTATTAAAAATCGTGAAGCAATTTGTAGATCTCTGTAAACCAGGTAAAGTTACAGTAATCTCTGACTCTAAGGAGGATATTGAATACGTGAGACAGAAATCTGTGTCTATTCAAGAAGAATCTACCCTCCAAACAGAGGGACATACAGTTCATTATGATAGCTATTACGATCAAGCAAGAGATAAAGAAAACACTAAAGTCCTAATTCCGAAAGGCGAATATCGGAGTCCTTGGATTAACACTATGGATAGAGATGAAGGTCTCCAAGAAATTTTACACATCATGGATGGGTGTATGAAAGGCAAGGAATGTCTCGTTAGATTTTTTTGTCTTGGACCGTTAAACTCAAAATTTACTATTGGAGCATTACAACTCACAGATTCGTTTTATGTCGCTCATTCTGAAGATTTATTATATCGACAAGGGTATGAAGAATTCAAAGAAGTGGGGGGGTCCAATGATTTCTTTTACTTTATACATTCTGCCGGGGAACTGGTGGGAAATCCTCCTGTTACTAAAAACATTGACAAACGTAGAATATATGTTGATTTACAAGAAGATCGGGTGTTATCAGTTAACAATCAATATGCCGGAAATTCTCTTGGGTTAAAAAAATTAGCGTTACGCTTAGCAATCCATAAAGCAAACAATGAGGATTGGCTTACAGAGCACTATTTCATTTTAGGAGTTCGCCCGAAAGAAAAAGATCGAGTAACTTATTTCACCGGAGCTTATCCAAGTGCTTGCGGAAAAACATCAACAGCAATGCTTCCCGGGCAACTGATTGTAGGAGACGATATTGCATATTTGCGTTCGTGGGAAGATGGTTTCGCTCACGCAGTCAACATAGAGAAAGGAATATTTGGAATTATTAAAGATGTAAACGCAAAAGACGATCCTGTAATTTACGAAGCCCTTACTACACCAAGAGAACTAATTTTTTCTAATGTTCTCGTAAATAAAAGTAAACCCTATTGGATTGGAATGGGGGTGGATCACCCCAAAGAAGGTTTTAATCATTTTGGCAATTGGACTGATGGCATAACAGATAAAAACAATAATACAGTAACTCACGCCCACCCCAATGCTCGATACACAATTAACCTTATGGATCTTTCAAACTGCGACCCTAGATTAGAAGATCCTGATGGAGTACCAATTCACGGAATATTTTATGGTGGAAGAGATTCAGATACGATGCCTCCCGTAGTGGAAAGCTTAAATTGGGAGCATGGCATCTTTTTAGGTGCGAGTATCGAATCTGAAACAACATCAGCAACTCTTGGTGCTGTAGGCGTAAGAAAAGCTAGCCCAATGGCAAATCTCGATTTCTTGGTTGTCCCACTAGGGAAATATCTAAAAAACCACCAAAATTTTGGTCACCAACTAAAATACTGCCCACAAGTGTTCTCAACAAACTACTTTCTTAAAGGAAAGGATGGAAAATATTTAAATGGCATTTTAGATAAAAAAGTTTGGGTTGTATGGGCAGAAGGTCGTACTAGAGGGGATTTTGACGCTATTAAAACACCAATTGGCTACCTTCCAAAATATGAAGATTTAAAAAATCTTTTCAAGCTAGAATTAAATAAAGACTATTCTCAAAGGGACTATATCGAACAATTCACGCTTAAAATTAATTTTTTACTTGATAAATTAAACCGTATGGAAGAAATCTACAAGGCAGAAAAAGAAATTCCAAAGTTTTTTTGGGACGTTCTTATGAAGCAGAGGTCAGAGTTAATAGATTTGCAGAAGAAACTTGGAAAAGAACAAATCACCCCAACTGAGTTATCGCAAGTTAAAATTTAGATGTTATATTAAGAGTTTTAAACCCTGTTTTACCTTATAAGTTCTATTTATCCTGTCAACTTCAATAAATCTCTTTATTTCAAGGTTATTTAACAAATCTCTCATTTCCATAGGGTTCTTATTTAACTTATCCTGCAAACCTTCTATGTTTGTTTCGTATGAACGAAGCACTGTGATGAGTGAAGAGTAATGATCGTATATTCTGTTCACAAGATATTTTAATGCTTCTTCTAAATTTTCTCCTGTCAGAGTATTTGTCGGAAAAATCACTGCATCTTCACGAAGATAATTCTGGGACCTCACAACTTCGACATGGCGTGCTCCAGCTACATCTTGTTTATTTGCTAAATACACTATTGGTGTATCGGGTCCTAGAGCCTTTCTAAGAGAATTTAAAATTATAATTGCATCTTCGTCTTTCTCTGGGTGAGCCGCATCAAATATAAAAATTAACCCATCAGCCCCTCGTACGACAACATCTCTCATAACATTAAATCTTAATAAACCAGGAGTCCCAAATAAGAAGACATCAAACCCATTTAATTTAACGCTACCTAAGTCCATTCCAACTGTATAATACTTGTTGTCTCTTGCTTTTGCCTCTACATTCAAAGCTTTTTCGTCAAAAAATTTAATGAAACTTGACTTACCGCTCTGTGTTGGGCCAGAAACTGTTATTTTCATGATGTAATGCTCGTTTTTTGAATCCAATTGCTCGCAGTAGAGTTTCCGTTGGACTCGTTTTTCAATAGATGTTTATTATTTGATTATTAACTTAAATGAGTTTTTAATTGGTATTAATATATGGATAATATGACTTTTGATTTCTGAGTGAATTTACATTGTTCGTTTTGTTGGCTTAAATGTATTCTACCTTATCCTAAAATTGTATCTAATTATCATCTAAATAATAAAAGTAAGAATATAAATATGTTTTTATACGGTATTTCACGGGATTAGATGGAACATTATATAGAATTATTCCAAAAAAAAATTGATGAACGTGATTATAAGGAATAATATTGAAAGTCACCCAAGAAAATAAAGATTTAAGAAAAAATAAAAATCATCCTTTTAAGACGGAATTTCTTCCGCTCTTTTTTCTTTCCTCTTACTATAGCTTATAATTTGAGCTATCATCTTGGACTTTTCAATAGAGGTATTGGCATCAGCCGGTTCATTTATATATCCTTTTTTTAACGCAAGATTATAAATTTTCTCTCCAGCTTTAGTGCGAATTAATGTTGTTGTTAATCCTTGTTCAGAAGCTAAACCACCAAAAGAAATATCTGCGTAGTAATTTGTGAAGTTTTCACATACTCTACACGCATTTCTCATAATATCCTGCAGCTCTGAAAATTCTATAGTTAATGGTTCTTCTCTATTCTTAAGTTTTATAATTAAATTTTCCTTAATATTCATCTTTTCAATATCGTTAAAAGAGAAATTAAATCTTTCTTCGATTCTTGCCCTCGCAGCGTCGTCAAATTTAAAATTCTCGTAACAAAATAGGCCTAATGTGTATTCAACCACGTGAGCTGGAATTATTTTCAATTCTTGCATTTTTCTTATGGAATGAATTTGGCAGGGAACTCCGACAACCGCTATTTTCATCTTATCAGAACTAACTACATTTTTTAATTCTGTAATCGTTGGAACGAAAGTGTTATATTTTCCTAGCTCTGAAACAGGACCTTCCACGTTATAATTAGTGCCTATAGCATCTATGATATCTTGCTTATTTTTTGCAAAGAAAGGGGTTCTTTGAAAGGGGCCAATTTTTTTTGATACTATCGCTGCGTCAATTAAATGATTTTCTAATAGAGCAATCAATATGGCTGTAACAACCCCCCCATCTGTAGCAAACTGTCGTATCTTAGAATCACTCGCTTGAGCTGTGACTATTTTTGACCAATTACCAATTGGAGGTTTGAAATTAAATTTCTCGTTTAGTTCTGCGTCTAATTCGTGAATTTCAGGACATATTAAGTAACAAATACCACAATGAAGGCAATTTTCTTCGTTTGAATAATAAGGTAATCCCGTTGGTGAGATATCAATGGCTCCTATTTCAGCAGCCGAACAAAAACTAACGCATCCCCCACATTCTCCACAAATACCTTTTTCGTGAACTTCTTTAATAAGATCTACAAAGGATTTAGGTTTAACTTCGTTTTCAGTCATGGTTCTTAACTCTTATTTATTTTTTGCATTGATAATTTGTTATGTAGTAGTCAATTCCGTAAGTAAAACATCTTAATATTATTAATAAAAATATCGTCATCTATTATAAGATTATTCTTCTAAATAAATTAAATCAAACAAAAAATACAGGTTTTTCGTGTTAAAGTGACTATTTTTTGAGTAAATTGATTTTTTCCGCATTTTTTTATTAAATAACATAATAATTCCGCATTTTTTCTTTTTTTTTAATAATAATTTTATATATAATAATCGGTTTTAATAATATTATTGAACAAGTCATTTGAAAAATTCCAAAAAAGCAATTATAACGGATTGAAAAAGGAATTTAAAATTTAATTTATAAATAAAAAATTAAAAATTTCAAGATATAATTTTGATAGTAGTTTAATTTCAAATCTTGTAAAAAAACTTAAATCATCTACGGTGAACAGATTTGGACGGAAATTTAAAAAATGTTATGGTTATTGGAGGAGGTATAGCTGGGATACAAGCTTCATTAGATTTAGCTGAAAGAGGTATAAAAGTAGAATTAATTGAGAAAAATGCGTGCATTGGAGGAAGAATGGCTCAGCTTGATAAAACCTTCCCTACGAACGATTGTTCTATATGCATTTTAGCACCAAAACTTGCAGAATGTTCTCGACATCCAAATATTACGCTGCGCACACTATCAGAAGTTCAAAAAGTTGAGGGGGTTGCTGGTAATTTCACGGTTAAAGTCTTAACGCATGCGCGCTATGTGAAAGAGGATGCTTGTATTAATTGCGGGTTGTGTGTTGAAAAATGTCCTATGAGAGTAGATGACGAGTTCGATATGCAATTGAGAAAGCGTAGAGCGATCTTTATTGATTATGTTCAAGGAGTTCCCGCTATCATGTCAATTGACAAAGAAAAGTGCTTATGGTTCACCAAATCAGCTTGTAGATTATGTGAAAAGGCGTGTGAAAGGGAAGCAATAGATTTTGAACAAGAAGATAAGGAAATTGAAATAAATGTGGCGTCGATCATAGCTGCTATAGGATACGATGTATTTAATCCAAAATCAATTAATTCCTTAGGTTACGAACGATATCCTAATGTTGTAACTTCTTTAGAGTTTGAACGATTAATTTGCGCTTCTGGGCCTTTAGGTGGGCATTTAATAAGACCATTCGATAAAAAAGAACCAAAAAAACTCGCGTTTATCAATTGCGTAGGTTCAAGAGACATAAATAATAATCCCTATTGCTCATCTTGTTGTTGTATGTACACAACTAAAGAGGCTATGATCGCCTATGAACATGATAATGAAATTCAAACTTCGATATTCTACATTGACCTAAGAGCCGGCGGAAAAGGATTTCGAAAATACATTCAAAGAGGTAATGAAGATTACTCAATCGATTATGTTAAAGGAAAGGTAGGCAAAATTTTACAAGACGAAAAGAAAAATCCGATTGTCGTATATGAAGATATAAACTCATTTGAAGTGAAAGAGCTTCAATTTGACTTAGTTATATTAGCAACGAGTATGATTCCAAATAAAGACGCTGTGAAATTAACAGAAATTTTAGGAATTAAACTCGATGAATTTAATTTTTTCAAGGGGATGACTTACCATCCTCAAAAATCAACCAAAGAAGGAGTATTTCTTTGCGGGGCTTGTAGGGAACCAATGGATATTCCAAATTCAGTAGTAGATGCAAGTGGAGCCGCAGCTAAAGCAGCTGAAATAGTAATGAGGGTTTAAGAAAAATGGCGGACGAAGATATTAGAATTGGAGTTTTTGTATGTCATTGTGGGACTAATATTGGTGGTGTGTTAGATGTTCTGTCATTAGCGGAATACGCTAAAACATTGCCTAATGTAACATATTCCGCGGATAACCTTTATACTTGTTCTGAAGTGGGATTAACTGAAATTAAGGAAAATATTATAGAACATGAGTTAAATCGTGTCATCGTAGCTTCTTGTTCTCCTAGAACTCACGAGCCCTTATTCAGAGCTATATGTCAAGAAGCGGGTCTAAATCCGTATTTATTTGAAATGGTTAATATTAGAGATCAGGACTCTTGGGTTCACATGAAAGAGCCAGAAAAAGGAACGATCAAAGCTAAAGATCTAATTAGGATGAGCGTTCACAGAGCTGCCTTATTGGAACCGCTAGAAAGAATAAAAGTGTCGATTATTCCTTCAGCGATTGTCATAGGGGGTGGAATAGCGGGAATGACCGCAGCTTTAAATCTAGGAAATCAAGGATTTGAAGTTTCATTAATCGAAAAAGAACAAGAACTAGGGGGACTTCTTAGATCCCTTAATAAAGTATATCCAAGCAATGAGGATGCTTCAAATTTATTAGAGTTTATTGATTTAATCGAATCTCACGAAAAAATTAAAGTTCACAAATCCACTGTAATTGAAAAAGTTGATGGTTTCATTGGAAATTATAAAGTTTCTGTTAATCAAAACAAAAAAACAGTTGAAATAGACGCTGGGGTAATTATTATAGCAACTGGCGCAATACCTTTATCTCCAGATGGTTTGTATGGATATAACAAAAAAAGTATAATTAGCCAACTAGACTTGGAGAGCTTATTGAAAGGCGATCAAATTAGTGCTAATAATATTACAATGATACTGTGTGTCGGTTGTCGAAATGAGGAGCGAAAATATTGCTCCAATATTTGTTGCATGAGCGCGATCAAAAATGCCATGCTAATTATGGAAAAAAATTCAAACGCCCATATTACTATATTATTCCAAGATATCCAGGCATCTGGAACGGTCTACGAGATGTATTACCGGAAAGCTAGAGAAATGGGTATCTTATTCATAAAATATTTACCCGAAAAACCTCCAGTTATTAAAAAAAATGTGGTGAAAGTATATAGCGATTCACTGAACCAAGAAATTGAAATACCGCAAGAACTTGTAGTTTTATCCACTCCGCTTATCGCTAACGAGGATTCAGATAAGTTAGCGAAAATGCTGAAAGTTCCGTTAGAAGAAAATGGTTTCTTTTTAGAAGCTCATGTGAAACTAAGACCAGTAGATTTTGCTACTGATGGTATTTTTGTGTGTGGTTCTGCACATTGGCCTGCCGATATCGCCGAAAGTACTAGCCAAGCTAATGCAGCGGCCTCGCGAGCCTCCACAATTTTATGGAAAGATACTTTAGAAGTGGAGGGTTCAACTGCAGAAGTTATTGAGGAATTATGTATAGGATGTGAAGCTTGCATTAAAATTTGTCCTTATAAGGCTATTACGAAAGACGAAATTACGGATACTGCGGTTGTTAACAAAATAATATGCAAAGGATGTGGATTGTGTGGCGCGAGTTGCCCCAAAAAAGCAATAATAATTCATCACTTTACTGGTGATCAGATACGAGCAGAAATATTTACTTACGGAGGAGAAGTTTAGATGACATTTGAACCTAAAATTTTGGGATTTTTATGTAATTGGTGTTCATATGCAGGTGCAGATCTCGCGGGCGTTAGCCGTATTCAATATCCAACTAATATTAGAGTAATTCGCGTAATGTGTTCGGGCAGGGTTGATCCATCGTTCGTTGCAGATGCTTTCATCCATGGAATTGACGGAGTGCTTGTTTTAGGTTGTCACTTAGGAGATTGTCATTATTTAACTGGAAATTATGAAGCTGAAATTAAAATGAACGCTCTGAGTAAATTATTAGATTTAATTAATTTTTCTAACCGAATGCGTCTTGATTGGGTTTCTGCCGCTGAAGGAAATAGATTCGCTCAAATCGTATCGGAATTTACTAATCATATACAAAAATTAGGACCATCTCCAATAAATAAAAAAAAGAATAAACCAGAAATAGTTGATGGTTTCCAAGCTGTCAAAAATGTTTTAGAAGATTCGAGACTAAGAGGGTTAATTGCTAGACAAAGAGAATTAGTTACTGATGAAAATGTTTATGGGGAACAAATTTCAATAGAGAAATTTGAAAATCTTATTGAGGAAGTCATTAGAAATGAATTTATTCGTCATAAAATCATAATCAAAATAAAGGAAAAGGGGAAATCTGTTCCTGATATAGCAAATGAAATTCATATTAAAGCGAGCGAAGTTTTAGAGCACATAGTTGTTCTAAGGTCAAGAGGTTTAGTCGATGTCGCTGAAATCAATGAGGAAATTCCAACATTTATTTCAATTATGGGGGGATAAAAATGGAAAAAGTGGGTTCGGTTTTAGTTATTGGAGGCGGAATAGCAGGTATACAAGCTTCAATGGATTTGGGTGACTCTGGTTATAAAGTATATTTGGCAGAATCAACAATGAGCATTGGAGGTGTGATGTCCCAGTTAGATAAAACCTTTCCAACTAATGATTGTGCTATATGTATCCTCGCGCCTAAGTTGGTAGCCGCAGGGCGACATGAAAATATAAATCTTTTAATTAATACCACGCTCGAAAAAATTTCAGGAAAACCAGGTAACTTTAAAGTTGATCTAAAGCAACAGTCGTTATTTTTAGATCAGGAAACATGTACCGGGTGTGGGGTATGTGCTCAAGAATGTCCCGTAGAGGCGATTGATTTTTTTAATGAGGGTCTCTCAAAAAGAGCGGCTATTTCCGTTAAATTCCCTCAAGCTGTTCCTTTAGTGTTTTCTATTAATCAAGAGATATGTATTGGTTGTGGATTTTGTAAGGGCGTATGCAAAGCTAAAGCGATAGATTATACTCTTAAAGATAAACAGACTACGCTTAATGTAGGAGCTATAGTACTAGCACCTGGATTTGATGAATATGATCCAGAACCTACGCACCATTATGGTTTTGGAAAATACCTTAATGTAGTCACTAGCATTCAGTTTGAGCGTATATTGAGTGCAAGTGGTCCACATTCTGGTCTTATTCTTAGGCCATCAGATGGGATTATCCCCAAAAAAATTGCCTTCTTACAATGTGTGGGTTCCAGAGACAAAAGACATGGTGGAGAATATTGTTCTTCTGTTTGTTGTATGTATACTGCAAAAGAAGCAGTAATTGCTAAGGAACACATGCCAATTGTTCAACCCACTATTTTTTCAATGGATATTAGAGCATGTGGAAAAGATTTTGATAAGTATATTGATCGCGCTCAAGAAGAATACGGAGTAAAATATATCCGTAGTAGAATTTCAGCCGTGAAAGAGATTCCAGAATCGAACGATTTAATCCTTAGTTATGAATCTGAAGATGGGAAAATAATTGAAGACGTTTTTAACTTAGTAGTGTTAGCAGTAGGGGCGATGCCAAATCGCAGCACTCAAGAACTAGCTAAAACATTAAAAATCGATTTAAACGAAGAATTTTTCTGTAAGACACAACCTTTTTCTCCAGTGGAAACCTCTCGAGAAGGAATTTATGTTTGTGGGATGTTTTCAGAACCAAAAGATATTCCTGAAACTGTGGTTGAAGCGAGTGCTGCTGCTGGAGCTGTTAATATCTTATTGTCTGAGGTTAGAAATACATTGATTACAGAAAAAAAGCTCCCGAAAGAAATTGATACTATTGGAGAACCTCCTCGAATTGGAGTCTTTGTGTGCCATTGTGGAATTAATATTGCAGGTGTTGTTGATGTTGCTGATGTCGTTGATTATGCAAGTAAATTACCAGATGTAACTTATGCTGAAAAAAATTTATACACTTGCTCAGCTGACACCCAAACAACTATAAAAGAAAAAATTAAGGAATATAATTTAAATCGAGTGATAGTTGCTTCATGTACACCTAGAACGCACGAACCTTTATTTCAAGCAACTATTAGGGAGGCGGGGTTGAACAAATACCTATTTGATTTAGCCAATATTCGAGATCAATGCTCATGGGTACACATGCATGAACCAAAAGAAGCCACAGAAAAAGCTAAAGACTTGGTAAGGATGGCAATCGCGAAAGCTCGCAATTTAATACCGTTACAAGAGCAGCAAGTGCCTGTAATACACAAAGGAATGGTGATTGGTGGCGGGGTATCCGGAATGACGGCAGCGCTTAACTTAGCAAATCAAGGATTTGAAGTGTTTCTCGTGGAAAAAAGCAATGAACTAGGTGGTTTTTCGAAGAATGTATACCAAACTATTGAAAATTACGATGTTCAAGATTATCTTTCAAATTTAATTAAAAATGTTAAAGATCATAAACTCATTAATATTTTTCTTAATAGTAAAATCAATTCAATTGGCGGGTATGTGTGTAATTTCACGGCTAATATAACTTTTGGCGAAAATAATCAAACAAAGGAATTTCAGCATGGAATCATAATCGTCGCGACTGGCGCTAATGAATACCAACCAAAAGAAGGTGAATTTCTATATGGAAAAAATGATAAAGTAATTATGCAATCTGAACTAGAAAATATCTTATATACTAAGCCAGAAAAACTCGAGGGAATAAACACATTAGTAATGATACAGTGCGTTGGTTCTAGAAACGAAGAACATCCCTATTGTAGCAGAATGTGTTGTGCTGAAGCTATTAAAAACGCAATAAAAACAAAGGAAATTAATCCAAAATTAAATATTGTAATTCTTTACAGGGATATAAGAACTTATGGATTTAAGGAAAAGTATTACAACTTAGCAAGGGAAAAAGGAATTGTTTTCATCCGATTTGATCATGAAAAACCCCCTAAAATCGTTCAAGAAGACAATAAATTAAGCATAAATATAGAAACTCCAAAGTTAGGAAATGTTTCTATTAATACTGATTTAATAGCATTAAGCGCAGGTATTGTTTCTGATGGAGAAGAAAATGAAAAATTAGCAAAAATGCTAAAAGTGCCTACAAATAGTGACAACTTCTTTTTAGAAGCGCATGTGAAACTGAGACCCTCAGATTTCGCAACTGATGGCATATTTCTATGTGGTACCGCACGTGGAACCGCCAATATCAGCGAAAGCATCGCACAAGCATTATCAGCAGCTTCAAGAGCGACTACAATTTTGTCTAAGGATATACTCATGACAGAAGGCGTTATTTCAAAAGTTAACCCTGCGTTATGCATAGGTTGTAATCGATGTGCTGAAGTATGTAATTACAGTGCCGTTGGAGTGAAATATGAAGAAGGAAAAATGATCTCCGAAGTAAACCCCTTATTGTGTAAGGGATGCGGAGATTGTGCAGCTGAGTGCCCTGCTGAAGCGATTACGATGAGCCATTTTGGAACCTCCCAAATTGAACCGATGATCGCTGAAGCAGCTCGAGTTGAATTCGGAAACGGACGCCCAAGAATTATAGCATTTTTGTGTAATTGGTGTAGTTATGCTGGTGCAGATTTAGCTGGAGTAAGTCGATACCAATACCCACCAAATGTAAGAACAATTAGAGTGATGTGTTCTGGAGGATTATCAAAAAGCCTTATTTTACAAGCTTTTTTAGAAGGTGCGGATGGAGTTTTCGTAGGAGGGTGCCATATTGGAGATTGTCATTATATTGCGGGAAATCAAGATACATTGAGAAGAACACTTGAAATAGAATCAGAACTCGAATCTATAGGAATTAACCCAGATAGGTTTTTGCGAAAATGGATTTCTGCCAGCGAAGGTAAAATTTTCTCTGATACGATGATAGAATTCGTCGAAAGAATAAAAAAATTAGGATCAATTGAATTAGAAAATAAAAGTAAATCAATTAAAATATCAGAATAAATATTTATGATAAAAACAGGAGTTAAATAATATGATAATCACGCAACAGAAAAATATTGAAGAAATTTACGAGATGATAAAACCATATTCGAAGATTTTAGTAGCTGGATGTGACGGCTGTGTTCAACCTCCTCGCTCTATCAACGAGGCGAAAGTATTAGCGCAGATGTTAGAATTAAAAGCAAGGAGCGAGGGGAAAGAATTAAAATGGAAGGCTATAACGGTGCTGAGACAATGCGATGATAGAATTGCAGCAACAACAGTTCGTCCTTTTATTGAACATTATGATGCAATTGTATCTCTATCCTGTGGTTTGGGAGTTGTTATGATGAATAGAATATTCGATAACATTCTAACATATCCAGCTCAAGATAGTAAGTTTGGAGGAGCAGAAAATAACGCTGAAAATAATTTTGCTGAATACTGTGAAACATGTGGAGAGTGTTTATTAGGTGTTACAGGCGGAGTGTGTCCTATGGCAGGTTGTGCTAAAAACTTGAGTAATGGCCCGTGTGGAGGCACAGTTAACGGTAAATGCGAAGTTGGTGGCTATACACACGAGTGTGCCTGGATAAAGATCTATGAACGTCTTAAGAAATTCAATAGGCTTGATCTCTTTAACAAGTATCGCCCGCCAAGAAATTATAGGCTATGGAGTAGCCCCAGATTCATAGAGATAAATAAAACATTCACAAACGAAGAAACTGAACCTCAAAAGGAGGAGAATTAAAAAATGGCAAAAAGACCAGCATATAGTAATTTAGTAAAAACAATGAAAGAAGGTAAGTTTTTATTTACTGGTGAATTAGAGCCTAAAAAAATGGTTGATTTGTCCTCCATTCTGCATTCCGCAGAGGAAATGAAGAAAACGGGAAAGATTACTGCGGCTAATGTCACTGATGGACCACAAGGAGACGCTTACACTTGCTCTTTGGTACCATGTCATTTAGTTCAAGAAAAAGTAGGGCTAGAGACCATCTGGCAAATGACCGTAAGAGATAGGAATAGAATTGCTTTGTTTGGTGATATTTTAGGAGGGGCCATTCTTGGATTAAGGAACCTTCTAGCATTAACAGGAGATCATTCAGCGTTAGGAGATAATAAAAACGCGAGAGCAGTATATGATTTAGATTCCACACAATTAATCGATCTCGTTTCTAAAATGGTAGATGATGGTACTGATTTAGAAGGAAATGAAATTGAAGGTGGAAAAGTCGAAATGAACGTGGGATGCGCTGCTAATCCTAATTCTAATCCAAGAGAACCGGAAATCCTCAAAGTAGGAAGAAAAGTAGAAGTTGGTGCTGATTTCATTCAGACTCAAACATCTTTTGATATAGACGATGCCAAAGAATTCTTAAAAGAGTTAGAAAAATTTAATGTTCCTGTATTGCTCGGATTATTTCCTATAAAGAATTACGGTATTGCTTGGTATTTTAACGAATATATCCCTGGGGTTTCGGTTCCGAAAGATCTTTTGAGCGCTTTAAAAGGTGTAAAAAAAGAGTTCAAAGAAGATAAGAAAAAACGGAACGAAGCTATCGATAAAATTAATATTGATTTTTTTGAACCGTTTATCAAAGAAATCCAGAAAACTACTAAAGCGGCGGGCATTCATTGCATGGCTGTTCACTACGAAAGACTTTTTGAGCCATTATTAAAGAACTTTTAGCTAAAAGTGTAATATAAAATTTAATTTTAACAATTTTTTTACTGCATTTGAACAAATTTGAAGGGTGTGATAGAATTATGAAAAATTTAGATGAGAAAGATAAACAAATTCTAGAAATGTTAATCGAGGATTCACGAAGACCATATCGAGAAATAGGAGAAGAAATAGGAATGAGTGAATCCACCGTAAGAAAAAGAGTTATTAAGCTTCAAGATGAAAATGTTATAGAGAAGTTCACGATTAAGGTATGTAGAGAGGACGAACACTGTATAATAGCATTTATCACATTAATTCCAAGAAGTCAATCCGAATTAAAGGAATTATTGCGAGAAGCCCAAATACTTCCCCAGTGTGAAGAAGTTTATTTCTTAGCGGGAGAATGTGGCATTCTCGTTAAAGTAAATGTTCCCGAAATAAATGAACTCGACGCAGTTATAGAATCTTTTAGAGGTAGAAGCGATGTTAAAGGAGTGGAACGGGTTTGTGTCGTTTTAAAACCAATTAAGACCGTTTCCCAAAATGAGAAAGTTCCTATGTAGGTAATTAACTAATTTATTTAGAAGAGAAAATCCATAATTATAAACTTTGATAATAAAATTTGCCATTCTTTTCTAATTTATCAATTTTCCCGAGGTCGTCAAGGTAGAAAAGATGCCCTAAAACTTCACTTAAAGCCATAAAAGAGTTAATTTCGTCTAAATTTTCACCAAAGTGAATTCGAGATATCTCTCTCGGGGTTAATGGATTTTTTTTTATTAATTTAGAAATATCGTTAAGCCTATTCGCGTGGTGTTCTTTTATTGCCTTAATTCTTTCATGGGGATTAAAGATTATATCTTGATGAGCGGGAAAGATAACTTTAGGATGCAACATGTCAATTCTATCTAATGATTGAAGGTATTGATCAAGTACGTTCTTGAAATTATAGTCTAAATATTCATCAGCGAGAAAATCAGGTATTACAAAATTACCTATGTGTGGTGTAATGCGACTTAAAATATGATCCCCGCTGAAAAGGTATTTCTTTTTTGAGTTAAAAACACAAATATGCCCAAAACTATGACCAGGAGTCCAAATTATATCTAAATCGTTTAAAAGCTTATCACCATCATGCACAATTTTATCTGGTGGATAATGTCTCCTTAAACTTGGCCAATAAGTAAAAAACTGTACAATTCTTAACCTTTCCTCTTCACTCAACCCATATTTCTTCATTTCCAAAGAAATTTTAGTAGCTTTTTTTTCAATATCTTCCTTATTTGACTTATCTGTTTCCCATTCTAAGAGTTTATTAGTTATGTTATGCATAACGATCTTTATCCCCGGATTCTTTTGTTTAAATTCTTGAATTAGCCCAATATGGTCTAGATGGTTATGGGTGATTATGCAAATATCGATATCCTCAATACTAAATCCAACATTGTTGATTTCTTGTATAAATTTCTTCTTCCATGAGGGACTATTGAAACCTGCATCGATTAGAACAGTTTGGTCCTCTAACTTAAATAGGTAACTGCATACGAATTTCACTTGAAAAGGGACATCAATTTTAATTCGGTAAACACCGTCAATTTCATCGATTTCAGATTTAAGTTTAGACAAAAAAAGTACCTAACTATCATTTAATAAATGTTAATTGAGAAAATAAATAGCGCAATTTTTATTTTGCCTTTTAGAATGACAAAAAAGAAAAATAAAATTTTAAAAATGATATTAATCCCTTAGACCATAATACATAAACCAGAAACTGCTTAAATATCCGATTCTGACAAATATTACAGTGAATCCGGGAACAACTAAGCCTTCTAATAAGCCAAATATGCAAAAACATAACGCTCCCATTGATAGGAGGAAATATTTCTTCTTTAAAACTCCTGTAGACTGAAAACTCTTTATTAAAAAGCCAAATCCAAGGAGAATTATAATGAGAATTAAGAATAACCCCATTATTATACCAGCTAAAGAGAGAATGTTTAGGTTGTAATCAATTAATCCATCTCCTGATACAGAAGGAGGGTTAAAATTAAATGCACTAAATGGGTTCATGAATAATATAATGTAAAATATAATGCTTAGGATTATAAATACTGAGACTAAATACCATTTGGCTTTAGGGACCAGTAATTCTCCACCAATAAAAATCGCACTTATGACTGCAGGAGCTAACCAAATGTAGCTTAGAATACCAACCATACCATATGTATTATCGAAATTAGTGCTGGTAAAGATAACGAGAAAAAAATCTAAGAAAACACCTAAAAATGTTAATCCTGCAAATAAATTTGCTGTTCCTAGAAGTATCAGCATTTTAGCTCCAGTTTTTTTTGATTTATAGATAAAAAACAGCCCGAATAACAACCCGAAGATTACTACTCCCGAGGCAGTAAGACCATCAATCCAAAATATTAAATCTACCATAATTTTTCACCCAAAATTGAGTAAATTTCTTACTAAAACTATGCAAAAACTTGTTTATAATTCTTTAGGAATACGATAAATATTATCGATAATAAAGTTGAAATTCGACTTTAGCAATATTAACTTTCCAATCATATTTTATTTATTTTCCTTTCCTTTCTTCTTATAAATAGTAAAGTATATAATTTCCTCCGTCAAAGTTCTTAATTAGCTATGAAAATAATTCATTTTAGTGATGCAAAAAGTTATGAACCCGAGAAAAACTGGAAGCGTGTAAGTC
>JAHQWP010000153.1 GCA_029856235.1 Promethearchaeia archaeon | reverse complement strand
TGCCACCTTATACCTCCTTTCATTGGACCTCTGGCAGAATTATATTGAGAACGAAAACCTTTAAAAGTTTTAAGAGAGTTGTCATCCATTTTAATTGTAAGCTTTACTTCAACGAATCTTTCAGGTTGACTTAAAGATTTATAAATTTCTCTATCAACACCTTGAATCTTACAAGCATTATAAAGTTGTATTTGAGAGATCTGAAATGGATCTAGATTTTCTTTCATGATTTTTTCTTCTTTAGTTTAATTTCTATGAATATAATTAGCATAAGCACTGCTTGATGAATAAGCATTTAATTATTACTTCTTTGAATTATAAATACTATTATAAATTCATTTATATCTAAAGCAGCTTTGCAAACTAAAGTTCAAATTAGTATAACTGTAGAAAGAGTCGTTGACGCTATGAAATTAAGAGGATGGTTATATGAACTAATAGTTTTTCTAAATTTAATTTACTTCTTCTTTTTATTTATTTATTACCATTTAATCTTCGTTGATTACCGGTAAAGATAAAGATCATTGTTTTAAATTAACATATCTTCTTGTATATTAATTTGAATTATCCATTAGTATAATCAAGTCGTAAAGCAAGAGGGAAGTTTTTGCAGAAAAATAGAATAAAAAATACTTTCTATGTTTTTATTGTAATGATGTTATCCCTAACATTTGTTATACCTAATTTTAAAGCAGACATTGCATCAGTAAAGTATACTGGGACGGGAAATTTGTTTCCTGAGGAAAACTGCTCTTTAATAATGACAAACGCAAGTGTAATCTTTAACGTTGATTACAAAGAACAATACAACAGAATAGATATTGGTTTCAAGGGAAACTATACCATTTATAATCCAAATGCCACTCAGAATATTACGCTTGCTGCTCCCTTTTCACCGATTTTTAAAAACTTGGAGTCAACTTGTGTGATAAAAATAGATAATAATATAAAACCATTCAAATTAATTCAGCTTAATTGGTCAGATCCATGGGCTGAGTATTTAGATTCAGTAGGATTGGGAATGTCTAATAGAAGAAACTTTATTTTAACTAATGTAACTTTCCCTGAAAATTCATCTGTTAAAATAGAATATGGTTTTGAGGCATATATTGATCAACCTAATTCTGATGATCGATTATACATTTATTACGATGTTGGTACTTCTCGTGCATGGAATGGAACAATAACTGAACGCGTTGAATTCAAAACTTATGGAAAGTTACCCGATTCATACTCAAAAAACATACCGGATAGGTATAATTATAGTTGTACGATTTCTAACTTTTCAAATGGTAGAAGTTATACTTGGGACTGGGTAGACGAAACTATAATGATTGATAGCGTTTATATCTCGTATTCCTATCCTCTTAATCGTTTTTGGGGTTTTGCAGGCGCATTTATTATCCTCGGGGTTTATGCTGGTGCAAATGTGGCACTTGTTTTTATTGCAATTAAAGTATATAAGATAATAAAAAGAAAGAGAATCAAATCAAGGGAATAATTTGAGAGTTGGAAAGAAATCGATTTCCGAGTTCTATTAATTCAAAAGATTTTTTAATAATATACATCCTTAGAGTTGCATTATATATATTTTATATTGAGAAAATTAATTATTGATTCAAATCAATTATATCTTAATTTAGTAAGTAAAAAAGTCAATGCCACATGGATAAAATTTGTATACTAGATATGGGTTCCCAATACACTCATTTAATCGCTAGACGTATTAGGGAACACGGTGTTTACTCCGAGATTTTGCCAAACGATATTTCAATTGTTGAGTTAAAACAGCATAAACCAATTGGAATTGTGCTTTCGGGTGGACCAAGTAGCGTTTACGAGGAAAATAGCCCACAACTTGCAGAAGGATTCCTTGATTACACAATCAATGAAAAAATCCCAGTATTAGGGATTTGTTATGGATTTCATCTAATAATTCATCATTTAGGAGGAAAAATTAAGCCATTTACTCATAAAGAATATGGAAAAACTAAATTAGATATCCTCCAGCACAAGGGATTATTAGATTCTTTAGAAAAAGAAGAAATCGTGTGGATGTCTCACGGTGATCAAGTAGAAATTATGCCTAAAGGTTTTGATGTTATAGCAAAAACAAGTTCTTGTCCTATTGCAGCCTATGCAAACGATAATTTAAAGCTATATGGTGTACAATTCCATCCTGAAGTTATACATACTGAAAAGGGGGCAACGATTTTAGAAAATTTTATTGTTAAAATAGTCCACGCTAAAAAAGAATGGAAACTTGAGAATTGGACAGAAAAGGCGATTGAAAGGATTAAAAAAGAAGTCGGTCCGTCTGATCGCGTTATTTTAGGATTAAGTGGAGGGGTTGATTCCTCGGTTGTAGCAGCATTACTCCAAAAAGCTATAGGAAACCGCTTACATAGCATATTTGTTAATAATGGTGTATTAAGAAAAAACGAGGAAATTGAGGTACAAGAAACATTTAGGCAAGTTCTAAACTTCGAAAATTTCCACTATGTTGATGCTGAAGATTTATTTCTGGAAAGGTTAAAAAACATTGAAGATCCAGAAGAAAAACGGCGGATTATTGGTCACTCGTTCATTGAAGTCTTTGAGAACAAGACAATCGAACTAGAAAAAACGTACCCGGATATAAGATATCTTGCCCAAGGAACTATTTACCCCGATCGCGTAGAAACGAGCGCTACAAGTAATGTATCAGCAAAAATAAAATCTCATCACAACTTAACTTTACCTGATAATATGATGCTTAAAATTATTGAGCCCTTGAAAGATTTATATAAAGATGAAGTTAGAAAAATCGGGTTACAATTAGGGCTACCAGAAAATATTATCAAACGGCATCCATTTCCAGGACCAGGGTTAGCTGTAAGAATTATTGGCCCAATTGAAAAGCAAAAATTAAGTATTCTAAGAAACGCAGATGAAATTTTAATTGATGAAATTATAAAAGCGGGAGTATATGATAGTCTTTGGCAAGCTTTCTGCGTGTTTTTACCTCTGAAAACCGTAGGAATTATGGGTGACTTCCGCACTTATGAATATATTTGTGCTATAAGAGTTGTCGAATCGTTAGATGTGATGACGGCTAATTTTGCTAAACTGGATTGGGACCTCTTAGAAAAAATTGGAACAAGGATTATTAACGAAGTGAAGGGGATTAATCGCGTAGTATATGATATAAGTCATAAACCTCCAAGCACAATTGAATACGAATAGGATATTCATTATATCTTAATGTATTTTATAGAATCACTTCTCTACCTAGAAAACACTTTTATTTATTAGAAATTTAATCTTTTGATATTTATGACAGAAAATGAAATAGCATGGAATTTATCTGAGATCTTCTCGAGTCATGACGATCCAAGAATTTCCAAAAATATAGACACATTACAGAAGCTGGTTGACATATTTGTAGCAACATATAAAGGGAAGATTAACACGGCAACTTTTTCAGCTGAAGACCTATATGTTCTGTTTATAAAGCAAGAAGTATTCGATGCTGATATCGATGGGTTACAAACTTATGCTCACTTGAATTACGACGCAAATATGACAATTCCGGAGTCAGAAGCACTAAAAAAGAAAGTTGATGATTTTGTAACTGAGACCTCAAAAACTTTAGCTTTCTTCACAATCGAAATTGGAAAATTAGTTCAAAATAAAACTGAACTAATTGATAGTCCAGTCCTCAAAGATTATAAGCACTATTTAGAGAAGATTGAAAGAAGCGTGCCTCACTTACTCTCGGAAATCGAAGAACAATTAATTCTAGAAAAAGATCAGTATGGAATAAGAGCATGGAGCGAATTGCAGGGTAAATGGCTTAATACAAGGGAATTTCAAGTTATGGTCGAAGGCGTAATGAAGGAATTATCCTACGGAGAAGCTAATAGTCTAATTACTCATCCTGATAGGTCAACGAGAATATCTACTAACAAAGCTATATATGGTTTACTCGGTAAGAATCAGGAAGTATTTTCTTCAGCTCTTAGGAGTATTTGCTCAGATTGGATGAAAAACACTAAAAGACGCAATTACGACAGCCCAATGCATCATAGCCTTATTATTAATGACACAACCCAAGTTGTCATAGATAACCTGATGAAAGTTATAGAAGAAAATGTCGGTGTTTATCAAAGATACCTACTAATAAAAGCAAAAGTTATGGATTTACCTAAACTTACTTGTGCTGATGTTCGAGCTCCTCTAGAAGCACCCTCAATGAAAAAGAGATCCTGGGAAGAAGCAAAAGAACTTGCATTGGAAGCCTACGGAACCGTAGACGATGATTTTAAAAAATACGTTAGCGACATGTTCGAAAGAAATCATATTGACGCATCTTTAAGGAAAGGAAAGCGAAACGGAGCATATTGTGCTTCATGGTATAATGGAAAAACTGCTTTTATTTTGCAATCGTTCACGGGAGCTTTAAACGAGATTTACACTCTCGCTCACGAACTCGGACATGCTGTTCACGATTACCTTGCAATGGCTGAGCAATCATTTTTCAATCTGCATCCCGGATATACCGTTGCGGAAACAGCCTCTACATTCGGTGAATTATTAATGACAGATCTTTTATTAACTAAAGCAGAAACTAAAGACGAAAAGAGGGCAATCCTTGCTCATGTTTTAGACGATACGGGTCAAGCTGCATTTCAAGTAAGTGCAAGAGTATTTTTTGAGCAAAGTCTTTATAACGCGATCGAAAATGGTGAAAATCTAGATGGACAAACCATATCAAAGTATTGGTGTGCAGGACGGGATAAAATATACGGAGATTCAGTTGAGTGGTTTGATGAAATGATTTGGGAGTGGACCATGAAACCTCATTACTTTATTCCAAATTTTCGCTTTTACAACTATCCGTATGTGTACGCTCAACTTTTTGTGTTCGCTTTGTATCGGGTTTATAAAGAAGAAGGTCAAGCTTTCATCCCAAAATTTAAACAACTATTGAGCGCGGGAGGAAGCCTATCCCCAATCGATCTAGCCAATCTCGTTGGATTGGACATAACTAAACCAGACTTTTGGAAACTCGGGATAAAGCAAATCGAGGAATTTATTAACGAATTTGAAAAAACACTTGAATAATTTTTTTATATTATTTTTATAAAATTCGTAAAAAAATAAAGAAGAAAAAGGCAGATATTCTTATCACTTAGAATATTACTCATAATTCCCCGAATATATCTCATTTTTAACAGCCTCAAAATCGAGCGATTCTTGAGATTCTATGTTTAAATCCCAGTTATCACAGACTTCTTTGGCCCTTTGAGAAATATACGCTATGTCGTGGCGATCAACTAAGTCCAAATTAAATTTTCTCGTGCCTGCTAGTAGTTGTTTCAAACCAATACCTAATTTGCTTGTAAAATAAGTGTAAACTCCAACGGCAGAAGGAGGAAATTTAATTCCTTTATATTCCCTCTGTAATTTATCATATTCCACAAATGCTTCACTAAGAGTTAAGCTCGAAGGATCTTTACCTTTAGGAAAACCCAAGTTACTTAGCACTGCAGGCGTGATTGCTCCATTTGAAATTGCATTCCCAACATATTTAGATTTCATAGCTGCCGTAAGTGGAGCCCTTGCCATGGCTATGCACTTAACATAGGGGGCACCCATGGCTAAGGCTTTGAATATTTGCGTCTCGTTAGCGATACCTCCCGCAATGGCTACGGTGGGTATTTTAGCATTAGGATTCTTTTTCTTAATCATATCTAAACAACCAACTACAAGAGCTTCTAAATACACAGTAGGAATTGATCCTTCGTTCATCATACTTACGGGACTCATCCCAGTTCCACCTCCAGCACCGTCAAAAGTAAATCCATCTACTTTTCCTTCTACACCTAATCTTAATAACCACGCAGTAGCAGCAGGACGGTAAGCTCCTGTTTTAATAAAAATATTTTTAGCTCCGGACGAGCGAATCTGGTCGATCTCTTCTAATATTTCTTCCGTAGTTGACAATCCAACTCTGCTATGCCTTTCAAAGTCAGGAATTAAGCCAGCATTCCATTGATCAACGATAAACGGATCTGAAGGATCGGGAAAGACTAAATATCCACGGTCTTGAAGTAATTTTGCTCTTTCTAAAGAGGCTAATCTTACTTCTCCCCCAATTGCTTTCGCTCCTTGGCCAAATTTAAGCTCGAGGGAAGTTATATCTAGTTTTGAGGTAACATAATTAAAGACACCAAGTCTTGTATCCTCGACATTTTTCTGTACGATAATGTCTCCGTGTTCTCCATCCCAAAACTCTCGATAAGCGTTAACACGATACTTCATGTCGTCTGTATCTATTACTTGAGGATAAACTGTATGATTTGCAAACTGGGAGAGAGAATCCATTCCAACCACGTTTTCGCCTACAGTGATACTTATACCCGATAAAGCCGCTCCTATCGCTAATCCGTCCCAATTTCGCTTAGCAACATAAGTACTACCTAATCCTGCGATCACGATAGGTAACTTTTGCTTTATATTTCCCCAGTGCATCGTCAAATCTGCATTAGGAAATATCACTTTATCTTCGTCAACTTCAACCCCTTGCGCGCCTCGAACTTCAAATTGTATTTGAAAATCGCTATAGGAAAATCCAAAATCTTTTGGGGTACCCGCTGTTGAGTTCCCAAAATACTCCCTTCGAGGATATAACGCTTCTCGCCCTCTTAGTGCCGATTTTGACACTTCACAAAACACAGGACAGTCTGCGATACAAATTGGACATAATCCTGACTCGCAAGAATCTTCTACTCTTGTTCTTGAGCCAATCATGCTTGTCTGGTGCGTTAACATCGAAAATTTTGTCATTTTATATCACCATTTCTTCCTATTTCTCCGGAAAAAATTCTATAAATGATTCAAATCTTTCAGATTGTTCTAATAAAATGTCAACACATCCAGCTTTTATAGCACAATTCCATTTATGGTCAGTTCGATCGCCTTTAAACATGGTTCCAAAAAAAAGTGGGGTATCACCACATATATGGCAAATATTTCGACCATAAGAATATTCGATTCCACAATCCGGACATTTTATTATCATTTTTAACAACTTGTTTTTATTTTTTTGTTTCTTTTTAAAAAAAAAATTATTTTAGTACAAAATCAATTTGTATTTTATTTATGTACATTAAAGTGCTTCGTAAAGCCTCGGAAATCTGTTATCGTAAATTTTGAGTTTATCAGGGTATTTTTTTTCAATTCTTTTTATGATTTTCGCAAGTGAACTACGATGTGTGTAGCCCATTGCAAAAGACCACTCTCGAGCTGTTGATCTTCCAATTTCCTTTAATGTATCCAAACACATTAGCTCGTATGTCTTAAATACTTCTTCTGTTGCGATAATCGCAACCTCTAGGCTTTTATCTAACTTTTCTAACATCTATAATTCACATCCAATTTTTTTATTATTTTTTATTATGGGATTATTTTCCCATACTGAACAAATAATAATTTTAATAGCGTTTCTCACCTTAAAAACATTTCGAAAGGCGAAAAAATATGAACCTTTTTCAGTTTAAGTCCAAATCGTTAAAAAAAAATTAGATTCTGCTCTTCTCGTTTATATAGTTATTGTCTTGCGTTAAAAAATGTTTAATCACAAAAAAACGCGTACCGACATAAATAATTAAAATTTTAGAAAAAAATGAAAGTAAAGAATTTATGTAAATATTTAATTTTTCATCTCATTAAACATGTAAACCAAATATTTACTAGTCAACAATAATTTCAACTATATAAGACCATTTCGGAGTGAATCTAAATGCCTGTTGAACCAAAGTTAGCTGCGACGGTAATTTTGTTAAGGGAACGAACACCATACTTAGAATCTGACGATGATTGTGAATTTGAAGTGTTCATGGCTAAAAGACATGAAAATGCAAGATTTATGAGTGAACACCATGTATTCCCCGGTGGAAGTATCGATGACCAAGACTCAACCAAAGAATCAGGAGCAAGATTGGTAGGAGTTAATGAAAATATCATCAATAATCTAAAAGATATATGTGACAATCCTTCTAAACTTTGGATTACTGCTACCCGTGAGCTTTTTGAAGAAGCTGGGATTCTAATCGCCACTAATAAATCAGGAAATTCACTTGGCAAAATTGAAAATAAGCCCAAGAAACTTAAAAAGTATCAAAATAAGCTCCAAAAAAAACAAATTACTATGACGGATGTCTTGTCGAAAGAAAAACTTTATTATTCTGCGAGTAATTTACAATATTTTGGAAGATTTATCACTCCTGAGATATCCCCCATTCGGTTTGATACTCAATTCTTTCTCTGTAAATTTCCTCATAACCAAAATATTAATTTATTTTGCGACGAATTAACAGAAAGTTTGTGGGGTTCTCCAAGACAATTATTAAAAAATTTTAAAAAAAGGCAAATTAAAATAATTTTCCCTCAATATAACACACTAAAACGGCTTAAAAAGTTTAAAACCATCCAAGAGCTATTTGAGAATTCGCAGGATGTCTCTAGTCACAATCGATTAAGATAGTTACTCGAGAATAAAAAATTAAAATAGTTAAAAAGCAAATTAATCGATACGAAATCATTTAAAACGACAGAATTTTCTAACGAATAGAACTTATTCGTCTATATTTTCACAAATTTCTTTTTTAATGACCTCAGTGTCGTATTCAACATCCTTTAGGAGTTTATTTGTTTTATGAGGAATTACTTTTTTTTTTTCAATCTCATCAAGACATTCTTTCATATTATCAGACATTTTTATCATCCAATTAATTTAAAATTTCAATCATTCTAAAAGCAATTTAAAAAAAAGAAAAAAAAATTATTCAATTTTTACATCTATAGTATGCATTTCAATCTCCTTATAAGGAACATGAATTTTTAACAAACCCTCTTTATATGAAGTTTTAGCTTTCTTAGGTTCAACAGGGCAACATAAATTATAAAAACCTGCATATTTTACAGTATCTGTCTCACCTGTAATATAAATGTATTCGTCATCCATTTTTAATTTAATAGTATCCTTATCGACCCCGGGTAACTGAAATTCTATATCGAATCCAGTACCATCTTCATTTTCCATAGCACATATTTGAGGATAAGCAATCAATTTCGATGGTTTGTCCTTTTCAAGTTCCTTTTCAAAAGATTTTTCTTCTTCCAAAAGTTCAGACATTTTTTACACCTTTTTATGAAATTCAATTTTATTATAGTTAGATGAAAATTAGGGCATTTATATGTCCCCACGAATTTACGTAGGGAGATTAAGGATTTAATCAATTAGAATTAGGCGTTATTTAGAGTAAAATTATAAATTATAAATCTTAACCTTGAAATGGTTTTTTAGCTCATTTAAGAGCAATTACAAAAACTCGGCTAGTAATATTTTCTTATATTCTGGAGCTCTTTCTTCAAAGGGTATGTCTTCAACTCCGGAATAAACATCTAAAAGCTCGATTTTAAGAAAAAAGTCTGAAAATGGAACTACGACGTTCGGGTAGTTAAAGTAGTCATCATCATCATCAATTTTTTCCTTCAAAATTGGAGGTTTTTTTTCAATAATTTCTATACTCATAACGATCAAAATTAGGTATTTTTTAAATATAGAAATAAATCGAAGAAAAATAAACCAAGACTCTCGACAAATTTAGTAATAGAAGTGAAATTGGAGGATAATTATATACTATTATGTAAAAAATATTGAAGTAAATGGTTTCTAAATTTAAAAGATAACTGATATATTAATCAGGAATGTATCTAAACGCCATGAAGATGAAGGAAAATATCCAAATATAGAAGGCTACCCAAACTACAATGCCTATGATACCAAGAACTAAACCGGCTATAGCCATTTTTGGACCATCATCTTTTTTTCTTCCAATAGCACCAAAAACGATGCCTAAGATTGATCCAACTATTGGAACTACGTTAAAAAATCCCAATAATCCAAAAATTAGAGCTATTATTCCATTTGTGTTATTATTTCTCGGGTAGTAATCAAGGGGTTGATACTGGGTTTTATTAGGAGGATAACCTTGTTGGGGTATTTGAGCTTGTGCATAGGGTTGAGCTGGTGGCTGAATCACTCGCTCTGATTTAAGATTATGAGCACAATTTGGGCACACATTCCACGAAGCTACTACCTTAGTTCCACATTGTACATTATCAAAATTCCGCATAAAAAGTTATGTGTTGAAGATCGAAAGTGTTTTTACTTCTTATTTTTCTCTTTTTCCAACAATTTGATAAAAGATTTATATTTCACCAATATGTTCTTAATACAAAAACTGTTGTGAACACTATGGTAAAAAAACTGTTCCAAAAGCGAATTGACGAGATAATAGATAAATTCAACGCCAAGGATATTATTATTTCGCTAAATAGTGCTAACTTCTTTGGTCAACAATCTCATAAAACACTCCAAATAAGAGGAAACGGTGTTTTAGTCCTCACTCAGGAGGAATTATACTTCGAAATGTGGCACCCGAAAAAGGTTCTACAAATCCCAACTTCAGCTATTATAAAAGTTGAGATTACTAAATCGTTTTTACATAAATCAGTGTTTAGAAAATTGTTAAAAGTAATGTTTCAAAACGATAATGGTGAGGAAGACGCCGCTGCGTGGTGGGTTTCCTCTTTAGATAAGTGGATTGAAGAGCTCCAAAAAGTTATACAATAATTTATACTAGTGATTCTCAAAAAACATTGATTTTTTATAGTTTAAAAACGAGAAATTGCCACTGGGGTCGTATTTATTAAGAAAACTTGATTATATGCTCTCTATGAGTGACACTAAAGAAAATTCGCATGATCTTCTGATTCCTAATTTTTTCTATCGAAAAAAGGAGTGCTATGGCTGTGATTTAAAACGACATAGACTTTTATTAAAAGAATCTCACAAATTTGTAGAGTTATTCTGTAAAGATTGTAGTAATAAGCTCTTAATAGAATGAAATAAGAATTCAGATAAATAATGGGAAAAAAAAGTAATTGAAAAATTTTATTTAATTATACCTCTTTTAGCATTAAGGGGACAATATGCCTAAAATTCGTGGTGTTAACTAAACCTATGTTTAAATCAGAAGGATTAACAATATTTACTACAGCAATGTCAGCACCGTTGAAGTAAGCTTTTCTTACCGAATCCGGATTTAATCCCCCAGCAACGGAAATTAGAACACCGTATTTTGAACGTACTTTATTTATATCCTTGAATCTAATAATACTTCGGGGGTTGGCTTCTTCGTCTCTACCCTTATGTATTACCACAGCTTTTGGTTTATACTTCAAGGGCAATAATTTTCTCAAAGGATTTTCCTGACCAAGCATATCGATCATAGATAAAATTCCGTATTGTTCGCAAACTTGATTAAAGAAGTCCAATGTTTCCTCTGGAGCAGTTCCAGCAGCGGTTACCGCATTTGCACCAGCAGAGTAAGCGAGTCGAACTTCTTCGCTTGCGCCATCAGTCACTTTCAGATCAGCAACAACTAAACCACGCCAAAGTCTTCTAATCAACCTGATCCCACCTATCCCTTCTCGTTTAATGTAAGGAGTTCCAGCTTCGATAATTAAGCGGGGATCGTAAGGTATTTGCGGTAATATATTTAAGACATCTGTTGTTGTATGGTTAAAAGCGATTTGAACGTATCTTTGATTATCTGCAAAGGTTCTACTCATCTATGAACCCTCCTCAATTATGTAAATTTCTTAAGAATGTTACCTATATCAGATGGCATAAAAATTACTATCTTTTCCGAAGGGTCTTGAGAAATGTCTCTTATTGTCTGTAACGTTCTAAGTTGTAATGCACCAGGTTGAGAAGCCATCATTGATGCTGCTTCCGATAGATTTTTAGCTGAAGCAAGTTCTCCTTCACTAGCAATTATCGCAGCCCTTTTTTCCCTTTCTGCTTCAGCTTGTTTAGCCATAGCTCTTTTCATTTCAGCGGGTAGCTCAATTTCCTGAATCTTAATACTTTTAATATCGATCCCCCACTCGTTCGTTTCCTGATCGACAATTTCTCGAATATCAGCAGCAATTTTATCCCTTTCGGTTAAAACACCGTCTAGTTCCATATTACCCACAACATCCCTTAGAGCGGCTTGAGTATACTGTCTGACTGCAAAAGCGAAGTTTTCGATTTTAATGATTGCATCGGATGGTTTTTCGACCTTGAAATACACTACTGTATTTGCTAAAACAGGTATATTATCCCTAGTAATTACTTCTTGTCTGGGAATGTCGGCAGTAACAATTCTCAAATCGACTTTCCTGGCCTTTTCAAGAATAGGGAGTATATACACCACACCTGGTCCTATGGTTCGCTTATATTTACCGAGTCGGAATATTATCAACCGTTCATATTCCAATATTACCTTAATCCCCGCAAGTAGAAAACATGTCAAAAAAATTAAAATAACTACTATAACTGGGATTATTATAAATAACGGATCAAATCCTTGAAATATCATATTTCATCCTCTTTTAAAATTTGTAAAGTTATGCTATATATAGATAGATGGGATATTTAAATGTATTTGATGAGAACCTAAAATTAGGGAAGGGATACGAACTTTTTTATATTCTAGTTTGTAAGAAAACGAGCTTAAGCATAACTTTTTTAAGGTGAATTTTGTAGTATATCTTAGAAAATGATTTTATATTAATAGGATGAATATGCTGCAAGATATGTTTCCGTTTGATATTTTTGGTTTTTTTAGCGGTTTTTTTATTCTAGTTTTTATCATCGTAATTGTTATTTTTGTGATCGTCATTTTAATCATATACAAACTTCTCCATACCAATGTAGATAATGTAAAGACCAAAAAGAAAGCCGTCAAAACAGGAAGTTCACCTAGTGAAAATAAATATCGAGCATCAAATGAAATTGTGAAAGATAAATTGGTCACAGAAAAAGAAGTTAACATCTGTAAGTATTGTGGCGAGAGAATCGAAGATAATGCTCCTTTTTGCCCATTTTGTGGTTCGAATCTTATCAATTAGGTTAATTTAGAATAAAAATTCCTAAATATCTAATACAATAGATATTTTGGAATACCTTTAAATAACTGGAATGAATCTTTTTTTTATAGAAGTAAAGATCAGTGAATTTGTTCAAAATGGAAAACAAATTTAAACTCTGTCCCAGATGTAAGAGCAGTAAAATAATAGACATGGGTGATACAATTGAATGTGCCGATTGTAGATTAGAGTTTGAAAAAATCGATATAAAAACCCTTGAATCTCATCAAATTCTAGCGATTTCAGAAAAGCTCGAATTTATGAGAAGTATTAAGAATAACCATGGGTAATACTAATTTTTTAATCGAAATATTTTTAGTGTTTTAAAGTGTTGTATATACATTTTCTGCTTATAATTTAATATAAAAATTCTATTAACGAATGATATTTTTTGTTATGTAGAGTTGAAAGTTAGCTTTTTATAATTTTTAATAATAATTTTGGATATATTATGACACCTAACAAGAAAGTATTAACCTCAGATCCTGTTGTAGAATTTTCCCCGGGCAAAGACCCTTATGTTAAGTCTAGGAAGAAGGGAGCCACAAGATGGATTTTGGCTCATATTTTTCACGGTACCAACAGATTGTTCATAATAATAATAGTTTTTGCCATAATTCTTGCTGCTAATTTATCCTCCATAGTCTATATTATAATAGGTGAGGCAATATCGGTGTTATTGAGCGGTATGACGGGATTATTAGGAAATTATATTATAATCATATTAATAATTGGTATAAGCGGACCATTATTAAGAATATTGAGTCGAATGTTAATAGAAATTTTAGCACAGAGGATAGAAAGAGATGCTCGTAGAGAGTTCTTTACAAACCTTTTAGGAAAAAGTCAATCATTTCACGATCGCCAAAAAATCGGAGAATTAATGGCAAGAGTTACTGACGATGTACGAATGCTAAATTTCTTAATCAGTCCCGCCTTATCGTTAGTTATAGAATCTTTCACGTTTTTATTTATTCCCGTTATTTATATAATTCTAAATTACCCCATTCAACTAATTATCGAGCCTATTATTTTTTCAATCTCATTTCTTTTCTTAGTAAGATCATATTCTCGTAAAATAGGACCAGTGACTTTTGAATTAAGGAGTAATTTTGGCTTACTGACTGCTACTTTAAGCGAAACTTTATCGGGGATCGAAGTAGTAAAAGCAACAGTCCAAGAAGAAAAAGAAATGAAAAAGTACTTTACTCATGCGAAAAATTATAGAGACGCATTTATAAAGCGAGGGAAACTGGAAGCAAGGTATCTTCCAATTCTAGTTTTAGGATTAATAATAACTGCAGGATTTATGCATTGTATTGTATTATTTAATTTTGGGTTGATAGATATAGGACAAATTATTTCGTTCTTAGGAATTTTAGGATTACTCCGTTTTCCTACAAATATTTCTATGTTTGTGTTCTCTATATTTCGATTAGCAGGTTCAAGTGCTGCTAGATTACTCGAATTAATGAATAAGAAAACTGAAATTGACGAAAATAAGGAAGGCAAAGAAGCAAAATTCAACGGAAGTATAATCTTTAAGAATGTTGATTTCACTTACCCTGATAGTAGGACACCCGTGCTAAGAAATATCTCGTTTGAAGTAAAACCAGGGCAGACAGTTGCAATAGTTGGAACAACCGGATCTGGAAAAACAACGCTTACGAAATTAATATCGCGATTGTATGATGTAACTCATGGACAAATTCTAATCGATGGAAGTGATATTCGAAATTACGCATTACAATCTTTAAGAGATCAAATCTCGTATATTGAACAAGATGTGTTCTTATTCTCAACCACAATTTTTGATAATATTTCTTTTGGCCGGACTAGTTCATTGGAACAAGTAGTAGAAGTAGCACAACAAGCACAAGCTCATGATTTTATCAATGAGTTACCTGATAAGTACCAATCAGAGGTAGGAGAAAGAGGTGTCCAGCTAAGTGGTGGTGAACGGCAGAGAATTGCAATAGCTCGAGCTTTTTTATCAGATCCCAGAATTCTTATCTTAGATGACTCAACATCAGCAATAGATTCTAACACAGAAGATAAAATTCAATACGCTATTAAAAATATACTAAAAAATAGAACTACCTTTTTAATAACTCACAGGTTATCGCAAATAAGATGGGCTGATCTAATTATAGTTTTAAAAAATGGAGAAATCGCGGCTAAGGGGCCCCATGAAGAACTTTTAAAAACTTCTGCAGAATACCGCAAAATTTTTGTAAAGAAATTTGATATCAAAGAAGAACAATTACTAAAAGAGGTGAAATCTTAAATGTGGGTAGGATTAGAAGCGGAAGAATACGATCGAACATACAGCGACAAATTTTTGTTAAAGCGCATCGTATCGTTTTTTGCCCCATATAAGCGCTTGATGTTGGTCATAATTATCTTCCTTATAATATCCTCACTCACTACGGCTTTTCAACCGATTATGGTCTCTCTGATAATAACAAATTTAGAAACCACACCAGATGTTCTATATGTGATTTTTTTAATTGTTATCATCTTCCTATTTAATATTTCAAGTTGGATATTTAATTATATAAGACAGTTATATTCAAGCCGAGTTGTGGGAAATGTGGTATTAGATATAAGAAAAGCAGCTCATCAATCTGTTGTTAACCATGATTTATCATTTTTTGATCGCAATCCAATTGGTAAGGTCGTTTCAAGAATTAATACCGATTCGAGAGATTTTGGAGAAACAGTTTCATTAGCAATTCAAGTTATATCATCTCTTGTTGTGCTAATTTTACTAACGATTGTAATGTTTAATGTAGATCTTATTTTGACTTTTGTTCTTTTGATATCTTTTCCATTATTTTTATTAGCTGCACTTAACTTTAGGAAATTTGCGAGAAAACTGACTCTTCTCGGTCAACGAGCTTTAGCAACAGTAAACGCATTTACGAAAGAAACATTCTCTGGGATACAAATTGCTAAAACCTTTAGAAGAGAGAAAAATGTCTATGAAAATTTTCTCCAAATTAATAATCAATCTTATAGAGTTAATTTAAGAAGAGCTTTCTTATTAAATTCGATTTTTCCTACCCTTGGGCTAATTCAGGGAGCTGTTACTACTCTACTAATTTATATAGGTAGCATAGCAGTAATAGAAGGGATTGTTGGTGTAGGACAATTAGTTCTTTTTATACAAAGTATAAATCTATTATTTTTCCCTCTACTCACCATAGCATCCTTTTGGCCTATGTTTCAAACGGGTATGGCTGCTTCGGAAAGAATTTTTGCAATTATCGATACTCTACCTTTAGTTGTTCAATCTGATAATATTAAACCTCCTAAATTAAAAGGTGAAATAGAATTTAGAAATCTAACTTTTCAATACGATAAGAATAAACTAATTTTTGATAATTTCTCTCTTAAAGTTAACCCGGGAGAGTCTATCGCACTAGTTGGACATACCGGGGCAGGCAAGTCGAGTATTGCTAAATTAATTGCACGTTTTTATGAATTTCAAAGTGGAGATATACTAGTTGATGGTAAAAGTATAAGAGATTACGATCTTACTGAATATAGAAAACACATAGGCATTATCCCTCAAACACCGTTCTTATGGGCTGATACCGTAGAAAACAACATCAAATATGGATTCGAATCTGCTACAAAAGAAGATGTTATCAATGCTTTAGAAATAAGTGGGGGATCCGAATGGACTAAAAGCCTACCTGAAGGTTTAGAAACAAACGTTAGAGAAAGAGGATCCCTACTTTCAATGGGACAGCGTCAGCTAATAGTTTTTGCCCGAGTTTTATTAGAAAATCCATCAATCCTTATTTTAGACGAAGCAACCGCTTCAGTGGACCCTTTTACAGAAACTCAAATTCAAGATGCATTAGAAAAAACAATAGAAGGACGATCCTCTATAATTATTGCCCATCGTTTATGGACCGTAAGAAAAGTTGATAGAATTATTGTTCTGGATCACGGTAAAATCGTTGAGGAAGGAAATCACGAAGAATTAATGAAACTCGGAGGAACATATGCTAATTTATATAATACTTATTTCCGGCATCAATCCTTAGAATATATTGAAAAGATGGGAAATTTAAAAATCTAGAACTCTATTTTCTTTAAAACTGGATATCTTCTTCCAATCCCAAAAGCACTTTTACTTACTTTAATTGTCTGGACCAATTGTCTTCGTTTATATTCCGAGTTCAAATAAAGATTTCTCACTTTTTCAATCGTATTAATATCATAGCCTAATTCCTTTAAATTTTTAAATTCAGAACCAATCCCATGTTCAAATATTTCTTTTAATATTACATCTAGGATTTCATATGGCGGTATTGAATCGCTATCTTTCTGATTTTCCCGTAATTCTGCAGTGGGAGGCCTCTCGATAATTCCCTTAGGGATAATCTCTTGCTCTTTATTGATCCAATTGCATATATCATATATCTGAACTTTTAAAAGGTCTCCAGGAACATTCTTACCACCACAAGTATCTCCATATAGAGTACAAAAACCTACTCCAATCTCAGATTTATTTCCGGTTGATACTAATAACCAGTCAAACTTATTTGAATAATACATCAAGAGATTTGCTCTAATCCTAGCCTGAAGATTTTCATCTGCAATATCAAATCGTTGTTTTCCAATATGTTCTTCAATGTTATGTTCAAAAACGTCGAAAATCTTTCCAATTGGATGAATAAGGTATTTAAGTTTTAAATTCTCACATAACTTACGAGCAAGATCAATGCTTTCTTTCGAAGTGAATCTTGTCGGCATCATAATAGCTGTTACTTTATCTGATCCTATAGATTTTGCACAAATGTAAGCAGTGAAAGCAGAATCAATTCCTCCACTTAACCCCAAAACAATACCCTTAAAGATGTTGCTCTTATAAAAGTAATCATATAAATTCAATTTCAAAGCGTTTATTACATCTTCTCTCCACTCAAAATTATGTTCTTTTTCTTCAATTGGATGGGAATTCTCCATAGGAATTTTAAAATAGCAAATGTCCTCTACAAACGCTTTTGCTTTAAAAATTATCTGCCCAAATTTATTAGCAATAAAACTTTGACCGTCATAAACAATCTCATCAAGACCTCCTACCATATTGACATATACAATAGGTACAGCTAGACTCTTAGATTTTACTTTAATTAAGTCACTTCTTAGTTGAAATTTATTTATATGATAGGGCGAGGCATTTATTACGATTAAAATTTCAGCCCCGTTTGCTACTAAATTCTTTGCTACATTTATGTCATAATACTCGTCCCATATATCTTCACAAATTAATATTCCTATTTTATACCCTTTTATATCCTCTGGATTATATTTATCGTCAAAAGAAAAATATCGTCGCTCATCAAATACATCGTAATTAGGTAATAATCGTTTATTTACACAGTTTTTAAGCTTATTATTTTCAATTATTATAGCTGAATTATAAAATGGATTGACCTTTCCTTTTAATTCTTCTGCTGCTGTAAAAGTACCTAATATAATTGCTGCTTCGGTTTCAATTTCTTTTATCTTTTCAATAGATTCCAAATTTTTCTTCAATATAATCGGATCGTGAATATGATCCATAATAGGATAACCAACAAGCGCCATCTCGGGAAATATTATAATATCACAATCATCGCTATTTTTTATTATATTTATCATCTTATTGATATTGTATTCAATATCTCCCACAATTGGATTAATTTGACCGATAGCTAACTTTAAATCTTTATTTCGCATTTCTAATTCGAATTTTTTAAAATTTTAAGATTATATTTGTTAAACAATCCGTTTAGGTATTTAAAAGTGATGAATAAGAGATTCAATTGGCAAATCATATATTATCTCAAAATCATCGTAAAAAAATAAAAAAAATAATTATAAACGAGTTATATATCTATTTCGCTCCCATTCCGATACAACTAATCTGTACGCATCGTTTTCTTCCAACTTTGCATAATAGAAGTTTTTAAAAGGTTGTTCCCCGAAAATCTCTTTCATGAGGTCAGAATCTTTGAATTCTCTCAGTGCTTCCATTAGACTTCCCGGGAGAGAATTAATCCCTTCCTTTTCCATTTCTTTCGTTGTTAGATGATAGACATTCCTATCTGTAGGTTCGTAGAGTTTTATGTCATCAGATAAAATCCCATACAATCCGGTGCTTAAAAGTACGGCGAATTGTAAATATGGATTACCGGCGGGATCCGGACATCGTATCTCGCATCGGGCTGCACTCGATTTTCTATGAAAATCTGGAACCCTAATTAATGGAGACCTATTTCTAAACCCCCATGCTATATACACAGGAGCTTCATAACCCGGAACCAATCGCTTATAAGAGTTTGGCCAACTACTTAACACAGCACACATAGCTTTTGCGTGATATAATTGACCAGCAATCCATTTTTTCATCGTTAATGATATATTGGCAGGATCAGACTCGTCGTAAAATACATTTTCTCCGTCTTTCCAAAGACTCTGATGACAGTGCATTCCAGAGCCATTAATTCCATCAAAAGGTTTAGGCATAAAAGTAGCTGTCATGTTGTTCTGGGCGGCTACAATTTTAATAATGGCTTTAATCGTAATTGTATTATCCGCACTTTCTACTGCCTTATCGTAGCGAAAATCAACTTCGTGTTGTCCAAAAGCTACCTCGTGATGTAAAGCCTCAATTTCTATTCCCATTTGATCGCAGTATTCTGCAATCGTATAGCGCATTCGCTCATTAATATCGTACGGATCGTAGTCGAAATAACCTCGCATATCAGATGGTTTGAATGCCGATTGCTTATGTTCTTGATCTAACATAAAAAATTCCATCTCAGGAGCGCAAAAATATTCGAATCCATACTTTTTTGCCTTTTTAACCGCCTTCTGGAGAATATAGCGAGGATCACCTTCGTATCGAACACCCTCGGGAGTATAAATATCACAAATTACTCGAGCTACTCGATTATTCATTGCATTATTTCGCCATGGGAGCACATAAAAAGTGCTAGGATCTGGTAACGCAACTTTATCTGATTCTTCGATTGCTCCATAACCCGTTATAGAACTTCCATCAAAACTTTCGCCAATTTCGAAACAGTCCTCTATTCGTTTGGAGTTAATTTCAAAAGATTTAATTAACCCGTGAATATCAGTAAATTGAAGGTATATAAACTTAATATCCTCCTCTTTAACCCGCTCGAAAATATCTTCACATAATCCCTTCCTGTTTGGATCCTCTTTTTCAATCATTTTTTAGCTCAATTTTTTCATTCAGTTAAATTATACAATTTGAATATCGAAAAAAATTATTTATTCGTAGGCTAATACTTTACTTTTTTCTTTCTCCAAGATTGTCGAATTTTTAGTTGGTAGATTTTCAAGACTTCTTAATTGAGAAATTCCAGATTTTATGGTAAGGAGATTTTTGCTTTTAAATCTCGAATTACAGTTCCAAGTATTGTCCTCTTTTGGATTAAAATCAGTGAATTTAGGTTCAGAAGCGATATTAATGTAGGATTTATCTGGTTTTTTACGGCCAAATGCAGATGTTAGTTCATAATGAACATAGGTGTAGTTTTCAGGAACACCTATGTTATTAATTGATTGATCTTCACATGTTTGGCATATCTTACTGTCGTAAAAGTATTCCTTTCCGCAAAATGGGCATTTTAATGACATTTTTAATCACTATTCAAATCAAAATTTAAAAGATTTTTTTATTATTATAATCAATAATATGCAATCATACTTAAAAACTATATGATTAGATTCAGTTTTTGTTTACAAAAATGAATGAAATAGTTTTCTTTTTGTCGGTGAATGAAAATAATCCGTTATCTTTAATAGGATCTAAAACAATTTAGTACTAGATGAATAGTAATAAAACTTCTGATATTGATGAATTAGATCTTGATATACTTAAACTCCTAAGTATTGATAGTCGCACAAATAAAACTGCGATTGCTGAAGATTTGAAACGTTCACCTAACACCATAATTAAGCATATTAGTAATTTGGAAGAAGCGAGTATCATAAAGAATTATGGTGTTCAAATAGATTATGAAAAAATCGGATATGATATTATTGCGCTTATCGAATTAACAATATCTAAAGGAAAAATGTTAGAAGAAGAACAGAAGATCGCTAGTAATCCTAATATTTTTGCAGTTTACGATATTACAGGCGAATATGACGCTCTAATTCTCGCAAGGTTTAAAAATAGAGAGGATCTTAGTAAAATGATAAAAGAAATTCATAAATCTCCCAATGTCGAGCGGACCAATACTCATTTAGTTTTGAATGTGATTAAAGAGCACAGTTCGCTGAGTGAGTTAATGGATAAAAAAGAGTAATTTTTATTTCTTTTTTTTCTTTTCTGGGATTTCACTTGCAACAGATTGCTTATATTTTAGCACATGCTGGTAGACTTCATTACAGAAGGTCTCAAATTCCATTGGATCGTACGCTGATCCTAACTCTCTATCCAATTCTAATATCTTCAAAGTTTCCCATTCTAATCCAACTCCTAATATGGGTATAATAAGCAGATTATGTTTGCGAGCAAGAGTTAATTCAGTTGTACAATCACGCGAATCAATGGAATTCACAGTGGAGAAAAAAATAAGTAGTTGACAACGAGGAACCATCTTATTCATCCATTGATCTATATTCCCTATAAGATCCGTCTCACAGTAAAAAACCCGACCAATTTCTTTTTGAGATTCCAAAAATTTCGCAAGATCATCAATTCTATAGCGTTTAAAATCATCAACGGCGTGTGTAATAAATACTCGATATCCTTTTCTAAAGCGCTTTCCTAGTTCGAAGAATTTACTTGAAATTAATATTCCAAAAACGACTGGAACATATACTATAAGTAAAACAATAAACGGTGTTAATATAAAAATATAAAAACTGGATAGAAAACTAAGCGAACTAAACAAAATGATATACATACTTTTTATTCTTAAACCAAAAAACAAAATATATGTTAATCCTAGGACTCCTGATAAAAACATCGCTGAGGTAAAAAAGCTCGAATATTGAAGACCGAATACAATATCAATTCCCCCTATTAAAAGATTTACCCAGTTGGTTATTCCACTTGTTACAGAGAGAAGAGTAGCTGATACTAAATAATTTCCATATTGGGCTCTATTACTTATTCCCACTAAAAAGAATGCTATATAGAAAAAGATTGAAACAAATAGAGAAAATATGAATCCCAAAAAAAGTAGGGGAGGTACAGCGTAAAAATACTCCAGAAGGGGTTGACTTATAATGAGAACAATACTATAAATCCGTATAAGTTTCATTTTGTTAAATCCTCTTTTATCTCTCTCCAATGCGATACTACCCAAATAAAGGAGAAAATTCATCAATTGATATAAAAAGGGCTGAATTAAAAATGAATAAAAACCAATTGGGGTGGAGATTTGCATCCCACTATAAGAATTCCATAAAGACCAAATTTGTAAGATAGGTAGAACTACAACTAGAAGAATCGAGAGGATTACATGATATTTAAAACGAATAGTAAACACTTCATTACATATTATTTAACTAATATATATCTTCGATTGTATCTTATTTAAACTTTAAACACTATTGTTTCGCTAATTTACACAATTGTAAGTTTTTCTCCAATTTTCACCATCCGATTTCTTTAGGAACATCTAGGATTAGCTCTTGAAGATATAGAGTATAGATTTAGAGTTCAAGAGGGGGACAATTCTTATTAATAGAAATTGCCTAAACTTTAAATAGTTTAAATTACTCTTTTGTAAAAACTAATAGTTATAAAAATGAAAATGTGATTTAGAATGCCAAAATGTCCATATTGTAAGCAAGAGCTTGAATTAAAACTCGATATATTCCCAACCCCCATCAATGATAAATTTAAAAGTGATATATTAGAAACGTACGAGAATTTCATAGAAATTCAAGCTGAAGTTGTACCCTTTGGGGGAAAAATGATAAAAAGGATGGCAAAGATTAGTTTAAAATTTGTGGGCCGATATTTGGATAAAGTTGGAGCTTTACCACTAATACTCCATTCTTGTACAAATTGTGATTCTGTAATATCGTCCGAATCTATGGTGGATTTAATGTCTTCACCAAACTCGGGTTCATCATAACAGAGCTATTTAAATAATGGTCATTCGAAATAAGCGACGAATATCGTCGTGTGTTTTTTTTTTTCATTCTTAAGAACTCAAGAGTTTTCCTATTAATACTTCCGATATTTTTATATATGAAATTGAGGTATATTTAATCTAACACCTTGTTATAGACAAACTTTGGCCGGATTATGATTCATTATCAATTGAATCAGTCATTAACCCTAAATTCATAATCCATGCTATGCATTGGCTCTATATCGGGTGCACTTAATTTTGAATATATAAAACTCTGTTCTGGATTTAATAC
>JAHQWP010000152.1 GCA_029856235.1 Promethearchaeia archaeon | reverse complement strand
TGAATCACCAATTTTTTTTTATTTTATCGTATAACCAATTCTTATATGTGTTATACAATATTCTTTTATCAATTAATTATAAAACTACTTAACCTATATAAATTTAATGGCGACCAATTATGTATGTTGCAATCGGGTATTTAAATTTTTCTTTTACCTATTTATTGTATTGCTAATAATTCGGCTATAAAAATTTGGTTTGTGAAAGTGGTGATTATCAGAAGTTTTCGTTTCAATAGTCAATCGATTTAACTTTAGTAAAATAAACATTTAATTAAAAAGAGATATTAAATTTCCTTAGCAAAATTAAATTTTAAGGGAATTTTAAACAATGAACAATTTGAAAAATCGAATCTTAATTATAGGGCATCGTGGTGCAAGCTCTGATTCGCCCGAAAACACACTAAAAGCGTTTCAAAAAGCGATAGAGTATAAAGCTAATTATATTGAATTTGATCTTTTTAAGTCTAAAGATGGCGAACTTGTAGTTACTCATGATCCTGAATTATCAAGACTTACAGGACACTCGGGGTTTGTAGAAGATTCAACTTTAGAGGAATTGAAAACTCTTGATTTTGGGGAAGGTGAGAAAATACCCACTTTGTTAGATGTAATTAATCTCACCAAGGGTAAGATCGGGTTATGTGTAGAAGTTATATCTACAAATATCGGTGAAAAATTAGTTCAGTTGTTAAGAGAATCAGATTTGGTTGAAGATACAATCATTAGCTCATTCAATTTTAAAGAACTAAAAAAGATTCAAAAATTAGAGCCAAATTTTAAATTTGCATCTTTAATTCCCTATAATGTAAAAGTCTATAATAATCCAAAATGGAACAATTGGAAGATTAAAAAACAAGCAATTGATAGAGCTGCAAAAAAAAACTTCTCGTTTATCCATCCTCATTATGTGATAGTCGATAAACAACTTATAGATTATTCACATCAGCGAAAACTTAGGGTAAATGCTTATACTGTTGATGTTAAGCCCGCTATAAGGAGATTGATTAAAAATGGTGTTGATGGGATAATTACCAATGATATTATTGCAGCAAAAGAAGTTATTAATAAAATTAAGTAAATTGGAAAGTTAGGATCTTTCCTTTATGGTTTTAATTTTTTTCTTAATTTTTGTAAATCTATTGGATTCCCTTCTAAACAAATTGCACTTATGTTATTTAAGTGATCTAATTCCTTTATTTGTATAACTTTATTGTGCCTACAACCGAAGAAACATAAATTTGAAAGATGTGATAACCCTTCAATATCGCTTATTTTATTATAACTCAAATCTAAATCTTCTAAATTACTTAGGTGTTGGAGATTAGATATGGAGGAAATTTTGTTATTTATGAGATTTAAACTCCTTAAATTAATAAGGGAATCAAGTCCCTCAATCTCAGAAATCAGATTATCACACAAACACAAAAATTTTAATTTTTTAAGTTTATTTAAATTCCTGATTCTTGAAATCTTATTTTTTTTTAACCAAAGTTCTTCTAGGTTATGAAGAGAATTTAAGCCTTTAATTTCAGAAATTAGATTCTTTTTCAACCATAATACTCTTAAGTTTTCTAGATTATCAAGACCTTTTATTTCAGTAATTTGATTATTATTTAAACGTAAAATCTCTAATTTTTTAAGTTTATCTAAGCCACTAATTTGAGATATTTGGTTATTTGATAAATCTAAAATGTGTAAACTAGATAAATTTTCGAGGTATTGTATTTTTTCAATGTCCTTTATGCCTTTATTGGTTATATATAAGGCTTGATTTTCAACATTAAATTTTTGTCCATTATATCGGACAAAATTTTGATTATATTGTATGGTCATGGATTAATATTGATTTTAGACAATCTCTTATTTAAACTTATCGCATGCGTTCTAATTAATTAAGGAAATCAAATGCTAAATTTTAAAGTAATAATTAATTACTTTATGAGAGAATATCAATATGAATGCAAATAACAGGATTATCATCATGGGTCATCGAGGCGCAAATAAAATAGCCCCAGAGAATACATTAAAAGCATTTAAAGAGGCAATTCGCTTAGGAGCAGATTATGTTGAATTTGATGTTCAAGAAACAATAAATGGTGAAATTGTTATAATCCATGATTACAATACACTTAGAACAGCAGGAATCGAAGGTATTGTAAAACAAATGACACTTAAAGAATTAAAAAAATTAAATTTTGGAAATGGTGAGCGAATTCCAACACTATTGGAATTAATTGATTTAGCAAAGAATAAAATCTCTCTCAATTGCGAAATTAAGGCAGAAGCTATCGCTAAAACAATCATTCAAATTTTCCAAGATGCTGATATTCTTGATTCTACAATAATTAGTTCATTTTTACATGAAGAATTGGTTAAAATCCAAAAAATTGAACCACAATTAAAATTAGCAACCCTTGTTCCTACTGAGGCAGAAAAATTCTCAGATTGGACCTACAAAAAAAAATTAATTGATTACACTTCTGAGAATAATTACTACGCAATTAATCCGTTATATAAACTAGCTGATAGACAATTTATCGAATATGCCCATGAAAAAAATGTTAAAGTTTTTCCTTGGACTGTTGATTCTGGGATTGCTATGAGGAAATTAATAAATAGTGGCACAGATGGAATTATTACCAACGATATTTCTCGACTTAAAGAAGTTTTGAACGGTATTATCTAATCTAATTAATAAAATTTAATTATAAATTCACAAGGAGATAATATTTTTAGTAGAAAATATAATGATTTTTTAGTAATAGGCCATAGAGGAGCTAGTTCTGAAGCACCTGAAAACACATTAAAAGCATTTGAAAGAGCAATTGAGTTAAATGCAGATTATATCGAATTTGATCTTCAGAAGACTCTCGACAATGAAATAATTATAAGCCATGATCCTACTCTTTTAAGAACAGCTGGGAACATAAAAGACTTACGAGATATGTCAATTGAAGAAATTAAGAAAATAGATATTGGGGAGGGGGAACGAATACCTACATTACATGAATTAATAGCAATTACTAAAGGAAAAATAAAACTCCAACCCGAAATTATAGCTCCAGGAATTACTAATGAATTAATTAACATTTTAAGAGAAGAAAACCTAATTAACACCACAATCATTAGCAGTTTTCAGATTGTAGAACTATTAAAAGTAAAGGAAATTGAACCGGGATTAAAAATAGGCTATTTACTTCCTAGAGATTTAAGAAAAATACGAATAATAAAACGACGAGTTCAAAAAGCAATAGAGAATGAATTATATGCTATCCACCCATATTATCCAATAGTCGATAAAGAGTTTGTAGATTTTGCTCATAACAATGGACTTAGAGTTAATGTATTTACTGTAAATGAGGAAGATATGATGAGAAAACTGATTAATTTAGGTGTCGACGGAATTTTTACTGACGATATTACTTTATTAAATAGAACTCTAGGAAGAATTTAGCAATAAAATATTTTAGTCAAGCTCTATTATTATTTTTAATAATTTAAACGAATTTTATGCAAATTAGCAATGTCTGTATCAATACAATCACCAATTGACTTTGAAAGACTCTTCTTTCCAAGAGCTATTGGAATTATCGGGGCGGGCTACGATCCTGCTGGTGGTGGTTTTTTCGTTAGGGCTTTGAAAGATAAATACCGAGGAAAAACCTATTATTTTAATCCAAGATTAGCGGGAAAAATCTTGTTAGGCCAAAAAGTTTACAGCTCAGTCTTAGAAGTTTCTGAGTCAATCGATTACGTCATAATTGCAGTCCCTGCGCGCGTTGTTCCAAAAGTTTTAGAAGAAGTTGGTCAAAGATCCATTCCGTTTTGCACTATTTTTTCTTCAGGATTTCGCGAAGTGGGAAACGAAGAACTTGAACAATTAACACTTCAAACTGCACGCAAATACAATGTGAGAATCATAGGTCCAAATTGCATTGGAATATACAATCCTAAAGGTGGTCTTTTTTTTGCTTATGAACAATCGCGTAAATCCGGAAACTTTGGAGGAATCTTCCAGTCGGGGGGAATTGCGCAAAATATCTCTGAACTCATTGTATCCTACGGATTATATGCATCAAAATTAATTTCTATAGGAAATTCTTTGGATTTATCTCCAGTTGAGTTTCTTGAATATTTCTTAAACGACGAATATACGAAAATTATTGGATTATACATTGAGAACTTAAGATCCATCGAACAAGGTAGAAACTTTATGGAGATTGTTAAGAAATGCAATTTAAACCGGAAACCTGTAATTCTATGGAGAGCTGGATACGGTGACGCGACTAAAAAAGCGATATTATCTCATACAGGGGGGTTAGCCGGGAACAACGAAATATGGAACGCAGTAGGAAAACAAACTGGAAGTTGCATCGTGAGCAATTCTAACGAACTTGCGGCGCTAGCTTCAGCATTTAACTTAACTCACTTACCAAATACGAGAAATGTTGGCGTTATCGGGATCGGAGGAGGCTCTACTATAGAGGCTATTGACATTTTAGAGCGGTATAACCTAAAAATTCCACAATTATCCGAAAAAATAATCAACAAAATGAAACGATTCGTTCCGGATGTAAATACCAATATCTCAAACCCTATCGATTTAGGTGGGACGGGAATCCAACCTAATATCTATTATCGCACTATACTAGCGTTAGATAAAGATCCAAATGTTTCTGCTATTATTTTCATAAAAGATCCTGAACGATTCCAGGGTGTTGAGAAATTAATGAAAGAATTAGGATATAAAGGATTAGATTTGAATCGAGAATTTATTCGATATATCAATAAAGCCAAGGATGTGTGTACGAAGCCATTATATTGTGTGATGTTAAAAATCAACGAAGGGTTCGAAGAGTATAAAAGTAGATATAAATTCAAGTTAAAATTGCTCAATCGTAACGTTCCTGTCTTTGAGTCTATTGAACTCGCTGGAACCGTAGTAGATAAGCTAAATTCATACCGAGAATTCTTGCAAAAACACGGAAAATTCCCTAAAGAAAGCATTTAACAACGAAATATTCATTTTATGTGGTTCACATCTATAGGACGGCCGGGACTACCTTGATAATAGTATTTGTCCGGTTTTCCTCTCCAGTTTTTATGTAAGACCGTATTTGGAAAAATAACATTATTATCCGTAGTTAAAGCATTTGGCCCCATGATGATTCCAGGATATAGGGTTGTATTACTACCCATTTTAAGCTTCATCATGGTAATCTTTCCAAAAATAGTATTGACTGCATGGCTAGATAATGAAGAAGTTGGATAGAAAAACACATTGTCTCCTATCTCAGTAAATTCTAACCCCACATATGCGTCGCAATAAATAACATTCTTTCCAATTTTATTATGACTAATTCTTCTCCATGCTCGATTTACCAGCCATGGAAATGGTGATTTAGAAGTTAACCACATCGGAAATTTGATTATAAATCCCCGCTTATGATAATATTTCATCATTTTTCCTTCAGCACTATCTTTATCGTCTAAAACTCGTTTAAAAACACCTTCAACGGGAGGAGATTTTTTATTCCATCTCCGAGTCCATAACGCTGTAAACTCGATTAACAAAAGAAGATAAATAAAATAGAGAACTAAAAGAAAGAAAGGCAGAATTAAGAAATGAATAGCAAGCGGAATTGAGAATGTTATGATAAAACCATACTCAAATAAGAGAAAAAGCCCTAAACAAGCGTAGAGAGGTACTAAAAAGCTTATAATATTGATTTTAAAAAAATCTAAGATTGGAAGCTCTACTACTTTATCCTTCTTCTGATCAAATTCAGAATTTATTTTTTCTCCCGCTTTATCCTCGTTCATAATATTAATATTACTAAAATCTTATAAAAAACTATTTGCGATGCAATAGCTGATTTAATAGTAAAAAGATACTTTTGATAAGAAATAATGTGTAAAACATTTGAAAAAAATAAATAAAAAAAAAATTAGATTTCTTTCGTTTCTAATTCTATTACCTTCTGTGTAGGTTCTAATTCTATTTCTGGTTCTTGTGGATGATCAAGATACCTTATTTCAGTGAAAAACCATAAGATTATTGGATATACGATTCCTATTATAGCACTAGCGAGTAAGAGATTCACTACGCCTATTGCTCCCGCGAGTGGTCCGACTATTAACGCACCAATCGGAGCTATTGCCATAGATATCGTGTGATCGATTGACATCACGCGCCCTATTTTATCGGATGGGACGACAGTTTGCAAAATAGTTAAGTAAGTAGAAACCGTAATAGGAAAGATAATCGATCCAAGAAATCCACCAATAATCATTAAATAGAAATTTTGATATGGTGCAACGACTATCAGCAAATAAAATGTGAAAAAGACCATTTCTCCAACTAAATTGATTTTAATTTTGCTTTTCCATTCTTTCTTTATAGATGTAATTAAAGAACCAATCACATTCCCTATTTGGATTGAACCAAACAAAAATGCTAAATGAAATGCTGAACCATCGTGTATTATATTAATAAAATAGGGCCAGAGCACTCCGAAGGGTCTAAATATAAAGTTAAAAATCATCGCAAAAATAATCATACTTAAAAGACCCGGAATCGCTTTAACTATTTTGAATCCGTCTTTGAATTCCCTCATAAAAGATGTTTTCTCTATAGCTCTGGTTTCTTTAGCATTGAAAGGTATTTTTATCAAGAACAACGGAACTACTGCTATTAGGAAAGTTACAACATCAATGAGAAAGATATATGTAATTGGAAATAACGCTAACAGTAAAGCTGATAAAATAGGACCAACCATGAAAATCAAGCCAGAAAATAGAAAATTTGCTCCATTTACTCTGCTTATTTTATCCTTGGGAACCATAGAGGGCAGGATCGCGTGAAATGTAGGGACTTGAAATGAAAAAAGAATACTTCGCATTGTGTGGATAATCAATATCACCCAAATGGGTGTGAATCCCGTTAAGAATATGAGGAATAAACCAAACGTTAAAACGGCCTGCAAGGAGTCTACGGTAAATATAATGGTCTTACGATTCAGTCGATCAGAAAGTACTCCTGCAAACGGCGTAACAATTACTTGAGGGAGAATCATCAAAAATGTCGCTATGGATAGAAATAGAACGCTCTGCGTTTCAATAGTAATCCACCAGGTAATTACAAAACCAATAATTCCTGAACCCAATAGCGAAAATTCCTGTCCAGCCATAAAATAAAGGTAATGCCTAAACGACTTTTTTGTTGGTAATTCTTCCATTTCTTTAAAAAACCTTCAATTCTCTATTCTTATTACTTAAAACCTTTTCCATTAATACTTGATACGATAGATTCAATAAATAGTTTCGAATCGTGAAGTTCACACATAGTTCGAACTAATGGAAAAGAAGATAATTCAATAAAACTATAATTAAGTTAATTTTATTTTCATAACCAACTCCAAAATTTTTCCTTTATAAATTATCGTAGCATTTTATCTTCCAGATATTCCATAAATTTAATAATAATATAATAATAATGTTATGTAGCGTATGGATGACCATTTAACGATATTTTCTAATATAGTTTCTAAATCTAAAGAAGAGATTGTTACACTAGAAGATGTATTCAACACTCATCCAGATTTAAAAAAGATTGATTTGGAAAATGGGTGTGAATTTGAAAATTCTATGAGAAATGGAAAGATTATTCCATCGTTAAAGTTTGCCACCGAAGAGGATGCTGAAGAAATAACTCATATATTCAAAGAAGTTTACGATAATACATATCCTTATAAAAAAATGGAATCCTTATCTGAAGTTCTGAGCATGATAAGAGATCCTAATTATTATTGGATTGTCTTTAAACTTAAACCCGATATTAAAATTGGCTGTATTGGAATTCACTTAGATTTTGAACGTAAAGTAGCTAACTTCTTTGGTTTCGCTTTTAGGAAGGAATTTCGAGAAAAAGTTGATATAGCTACGGCAAGTATGGCTTGTATGGTTGCTCCTGTATACAAATTTAGAGACAGAATTTTAGTTTGGTTTGCTGAGATTCGCTCAAGCTTTTCTAGCATTCAATATTTATCAAAATCAGCAGGATTACTTCCGATGGCGTTTCTCCCTAATAAAGACATATTTTTTAACCATCCAGAATCAGAAATCTTGTTTGTTATTTATGATAGAAAGGTTTTATTTAATTACCGTAGCTCTAAAAAACCAGAAATAATCTCTCAAGCAATTTTTTGTTACTTTCATGCATTTCAAAAATATAACCTAGAATTACCTACCATAAAAAATTATGAAACCATAGAATCAGAATTAAACAATAGCGAAATTGCATACAAAAAAAAACAATTGCTAAGAAAAGTCGAAAGAGATGAGTTTGGAAATGAGGTGATCACTTTTTCGATAAAGGGAACAGATTCTTACTTCCAATTTCAATACTATAAAAATATTAAAATTGCAGAAAAAACTATTTTTAAAGTCGCTACGATAGAAGAATTACAATTATTTCTAAATAAGATTAAGGCATTTATTATTACATCTAAAGTACGTTATTTTGAAGCTTATCTATCTGCTTACAAATCGGAACATCAAGCTCTCTTTTTTAACGCTGGATTTAAACCAACAGGATACATCCCCGCTTTTAATTACAACCGAATTTTGAATGATTTTGAAGACCAAGTAGTGTTTGTGCATCACAAAAAAGAATTGGATAAGATTGTTTATTTAATTCCAGAAACGGAAGAGTTTCTGAAAACTATAAAATATTATAAAGAACTACAAAAGATTTAGAGTTAATTTATTGGACGCTAACTATTTTTTAGGGTGAAACAAATTTCAAATAAGGATGGATTACAAAATAAACAAGCACCTTCTATGTATAGCATTAAAATTGAAGAACAACTCGAGGATATGGTGAAATGGCTATATATAGGAACAAACATACCAGTTTGGCCCGAGTTCTACCCATATATATTACATGACCTTAATGTATTCCATACTAAGTCATTACTTCTTAAAGAAGATGATAATATTGCAGGTCATGTATTGGTTTATCATGAAGATACCAAAATTCTCTATTTTGGATTTTTTGGTGTTTTAAATCACGAACACAAAAAAATAGATTTTTTAATAAGTAGATTAATAGATTATGGTAAACAGAACAACTTCTCAAAAATAATAGGTCCAATAAATATTCCAATTGTAATTTATGGATGGGGCTTCTTGGAGAAAAATGGCAATGCAAACTTATATATAGGTAAACCCATCAATCCTCCTATTTATCAAGATTTGTTTTTTCAAAAAGGTTTCATCGTTAAAACTAAGGAAGTGTCTTTAGAGGGACCAGTATTGAAATTTAGTGAGAAAATGTTAAGTAATTACGATGAAAAAAATTATGATTTGATCCATCCTAAGAACTGGAAAGAGGTTCTAGATTTTAAACAGACATTTTTCAAGTTAAATGCAAATCTATCTCCTGGATCTGTTATTACACCCGGAATTAATAATCTTTATGAAAACTATGTCAAATTTCTTAAGGATTATGGACACCTTTTTATGATTACATTTTTAAGACATAAACCTAAAAATGAAATAGTTGGTTCATTTTTCTGCGTTCCAAATCCATTTAGAAGAAATGATAAAGGGATTTACGATTCCTATGTTGTTTTTTCAATCTTAATTGATAAAGAACACCAAGGGAAAGGAATGGGGGGAATTTTGACGCTTACAGCGGCGAACGAAGCATGGAAGAATAAAATACGTTATAATGCGTCTCCTTTCGAAAGCAAGGCTTCTCGTAGTATTGCTTTAGGTAAAAAATTTGGTTTAAAACTTAAAAGAACTCATTTAATCTTGGAGTACTTAATTTAACTAGCTTAGTTCACCCACTTATTTATATTTATAGACTGCTATATTTTAATATAAGATTAATTAACTAAAAAATACTGAATGAACACATTTTTGTGGTATGAAATGTTATTACAATCAACCGACTTATCAAGGATATTAATCATTTTTATAGGTCAATTGATTTTAGCAAGTATATTCTTAGTTATCGGAATTAAGTTACTTAGACGCAACCGACCACGCCCTATCATTACTTTAAGTTTTTTATATATTTTAACAACTATCGGTTTTATATTTAACATATTACATGTTCTTATCGCAGCAATCCAACCTGAAAATGTATTATTGTTGAAAGTCATATATTTTTTTTCCTTTTATCCACTTTTGTTTTCAGCGATTTTTATTCTAACATTCATCATAAGCATATTAAAACTAGGAGATGTATTTACTGTAAAAAAACAATTGATAATCACGCTGATTTACGGTTTTGTAACCTTTTTGATCTTTTTTATTCCCGAGGGAATAACTTTCACTGAACAATCGCGACCGATTTATAGCTGGTCCTTCTTTACAGCGATTTATACTTCTTTTACAATATTTATTACTATTCCAACAATTTGGTATTCTAGGCTGTTAATAAGGACATTTCAAGATAGGATTTTGAAGAGGAAGCTCACGACCTTTTTGATTGGTGTATTCGGGATGTATTTGGTTGTTTATGGGGCAACCCTCTATCTTACGTGGCAAAATCCTCTGTTTACTACGATTTGGAGCGTAGTTACGTTTCTTCTAATGATACCCTCAGCAATTCTTATTTATTATGGAATTGGTAGGGAATTGTAACTTTTTTTTATGTAAATATTCAATTATCAAATTTTTTATTTCCGACTTTTTTTTTAATGCTTTTCGAAAAGAGTATTTAAATAGGAATTCTTTCATATTGGAATTGTATAAGAGTATATGTAATTTATATGTATGAAGTTGACCATAATACACCGTTAAGTGATATTCCGGATAATATCTCAAACCTTTTAACTGAGTTAAAAGAATATAGAGAAGATTTCAACATAGAAGTTGAATACAGTAAAAACCAATATAAAATTACATTACGAGAGTTAACCCTTAATCGTGAACTTAACACAACCAGATGTATTTTAATGGAAATATCCGATAATCCATGCTTCTACTCAATTCAAATGTTTACTAATCATGCACAAAATTCGAATAATAGAGAATTAAAAAGGATTTACGATATAGAAGTAGAAGGGGAAAACGATTATAGATTAATTAAAAAAGATGTAAGTGATTTAATTGAGGGTAAAAAAGGAACTTCTTTTACTCCAAATTTCCCATTATAACTTTTTTCATCAAAAATACTAATTTTTTACTCTCTGATATATTAAATATCATCCTATAATTTTTTTTATTAAATCCATTTGCATTTTTTACTAGGGTGAAATGTATTTGAAGGCTGAACTTGTTGATGCTCAAACAGCATCCTCGATAATCGCCCAAAAAGACGATTATATTTCTAATTTTAGCGAGTTTGATTTACAATCTCGCTTAGGAACTTCAGAAAAGGTGTCAAAGGATGTTTTAGTAGAATTCCTTTCCAAACAAACTGTTGATTGGACAAATTCGGAGGAAATAATTGTTAATAGAATTTTCGACGAGTTGGAAAGAAGTTACACACCATACAAAAATTATCTTCTGGAGAGTGTTAAACTAATAAAAACCACCGGTCGAGAAGAATGCGACGCCGCTTACACGAGAGATGAGTGCATCTATGTGCCCGTTTCAATGGTTCAATGGCCATACGACGAACTAAAAGAACTTATCGCCCACGAACTTTTTCACGTCGTCAGCACTCAAAATCCTGAATTCAGAAACGACTTATATACTAAACTAGGATTTAATCCTTGTCCCGAATTAGATGTTCCCAACGAGTATAAACAACTTTACGTGTCAAATCCAGATACGATTGGAAAGAACTGTTACGTAACTTTTCAAAACAACGGGACTCAAATAAAAGCGGTTCCTTTTCTCTATGCTGTGACCCCATATAGAGGAGGATATTTCTTTGAATATTTCCGTTTTACTTTTCTTGAGTCTGAAATGAAAAACAACAAATGTTCACCTCTATATGAAAACAACCTACCAAAATTCATTGGCGCTCCCCAGAAATTGTTTGATTTATGCGAAGAAATTGATCCCTACAGTAACCAACACAGATTACATCCCGAAGAGATACTGGCTTATTACTGGAGCTTATTACCTTTTTCTGAATCAAGGTTACAATCTTATAAGAGAAATTATCTCATAAAGATACGTAATCTCGTGGAACAGGAAGGAAACAGTGTGTTTAGTTAAAATTCTAGTTTTAAATTCCTTTTTTTTTAATTAATCTCATTTTATTTAAAAATGATTATCCAAATTAGCTGGTTTAATTAAAAACAAGTAAAAACTTACGATCAGTACTAAAAAAATAGACTTCCAAAACTAACTATTACATACCCTAACGCAAATAGAGCTGTAAGGCCCACTATTGTTAGGAAAATTGTATATAGTTTCATGAAATCCATTTTTATTTCCCCCATTAACCGTTGTTCAATCCTCTATACAGAAATAGATTATATAAAAGTTATGTATATAACATATATGACTTTAATTTGTGAGGAAATCATAATTTCACCATCTTCAGTATTCATTTTTATTAACATATTCTTTACAAAAATGTAAAAAAGATTAAATTAGTAACTGTCTTACTTCCTAATTGGCTTAAAATTTTGTAATTTAATTATAAAATTTATGTAAAACCAATAAATTTGAAAGGAGAGATGAAAATGTCAAAATATATTGTGATTCATCCATTTACAAAGCGAGCTTTAGAGGGGATGCTAAGCCTTCCTCCTGAGAAAAATGTGTTACTCAAAAAATTAAAAGCAGATTGTACGGACGATGCTGATTGGCTGAGAAGCTGGGCAATACCTGAACTGGAAAAGTTATATTGTGAATGGGACGCAAAAGATCCCGAATCGATACGTAATGTATTTGAGAAGGGTGGAGGAGCTACTGTAATAGAAGCAATTTATGAGATGCAAGTAATAGAAGGAGAAGATTTTAAGGGACAGGTTCTTGAAGCAATTCAATCCTAATACTTTTAACTATTAATTTTTTATTTTTTTTTCTTTTCTATTTTAAATAGTGAAATTTGAAAGTATAAAAGTTATGAATTTAGAAGGAACAATTATAACTTTAACATACAAATTATTTATTACTTCCTAAATTTACAGTAATTAATGACCGACGCTAAATTACCGTTTAATCCGACTTCCATTAATCCTATTGAAGAATTAACAGAAGTAAGGTTAAGTGAAATTCATGGGTTTGGATTGTTTGCTAAAATATTTATTCCCAAGGGAACGGTTTGGTGGTACGCTCGTGAGGAAGATGTGTTAATAATCACTAAAAACCAATTCCTAACGCTTGATTCCTCTGTTAAATCACCGTCAATGGAAAATTATATAGCCCTTTTACTTACATATTCGTATTACGAACGTGACTATGACGCATTAGTTTTCTGCTTAGACAATTGTAGATATGTCAACCATTCTTCTAATCCAAATTCGGGAGCACCCGAAGATGAGTCTCCATTTCGCTCAGTGGCTCTCCAAGATATTCAAGCTGGAGAAGAATTAACCGAAGATTACTCAAAATATGTGATTTGTAACTGGTTGAAAAAGTACGATAATTTATTCAACCCAACCTGTTGGTAAGATAAAAACATTTTTTCCATTTTTTGATACATATCATTAAAATAGGATTAAATGCCTAGTTTCCTACTAAAATCTTCTCCCATAGATTTTTCCTGCTTTTAATTACTATCGTAAACATAAATAATCCCATAATCAGATTGGTCAGAATGTTGGCAACTAAAAATCACAGTTTTATATCACCATCAACAGCAAAAACAAGAACTAATACTCCAATAATACTATAAGGATCTACGAATGGCCACAGAACTAAACTATATGGATGCATTGGAAGGTCTAATAGGATGTGAAAAACATTTCCGAGCATACAAGAAAGTATAAGAACCGGAGTTAATTTACACTTTTCTTTTACCTTAGACTTATCGACTCGAAATATCAAAGAAGCCAAAATCGGATACAAATAAATGGTAACTAAAATTGAAATTAAAGTTCCAATAGTAAGCGCGCCAACCAAGCTGTGCAAAATGAAATGATTATCAATACCTACATTAAAAAATAGGAATAGAATCAGTACTTCAATATCGGGTATAAATGAACCAACAATCAAACCCGGTAAATTCAATCTTTTGTCTAATTTCGAGAGCCCCCATGCGACGGGGTAATGCATCGGCGTGAAAGGTATTATTATACACCTTTAGTAGGTAGTGATCTAATTATATATTAAAAGCTTTTTAAATCTCATAGTGACTATATAGAGAGTGTCAAGATTTATACTTATTTCTAATCAAGTTCTTCAAATAGCTTTTTTGAGGACAAAGTTTTAGCAAAAAAGTAGTAAGATTTTTCGATTAAATTTTAACAGATTAATCTTAATGTAAATAAATTATCACGGGACCGTGATACTAAAAATTAAAACGCTCAGTAATGTTACCCGCGTTCTGTATTATTATCCTTCCTTTCTCGGGTTTGTTCACTTTTTCTTACCTCTTCTTCATTTTTTATTGGTTTTGTTTTTTCTTTTTTTTTCTTTTTTTGGTAATTGGTGTGAAAACTATTCTAAAATTAAAAAAAAATTAATTAATATTTAAAAACTAAGATTACCGGATTATATCCTTCAACTATTCGCATATTTTTCTTATCATTTCCTCGCATTTTTCTATACCTCCATTCTGTTTGCTTTTTTTTATTTTCTTGGTTTTTTATCCTAGTGATTTATTAATTTATTTTTAAAAAAATGTAAGTTAAATATTCATGAGGCCAGTTCTATACCCCATCATTTTTGTGTCATTACGCACTTTCACATCGTTGATGTATTTAACCTCCTCGGTAATTTTCGAGTTTAAGTTAACTTTACTGAACATTTTCATGAGTTTCTTTTTAAAAGAGCGTGATTCCTCTTCTTCCAGCGCAACCTCCGTGACCAGCACCTGAGGCTTCAACACCTCAGGTGCTTGGAGTTGGATTAAAATATGGCTATTGGCGGTGGCGCATTTTTCCTCGGCTTGGGCCATTTTTTTCATCACATCCTTTTTTTGTAATTTTTATTATTTTTTTTTCTTGCTAATTTTTATTAGTTTGAAGTTCCTTATTTAGTTTAGCTTCGAGAAGTTCAAGCAAAGTTCGAATCAGTACCGAACTACGATGTAAAACACAAACCTTAAATAGTTCTAGAACCAATATATTATTAATAATGAGTAAAACAACAAGATTCCCCCCGGAAGGGATAACTACGACATTTAATGAATCTGAGTTTAAGATACTCTGGATGCTCAACAATAATGATTTTTGTTCTTGGGCAGATTTCAAATCGCAAATTAAAGCCGCAACATTATCGAAATACTTAAACAAACTAATGGCTACTGGTCTTGTTGAAAAAGAGGAAAAAAACAAGTATATTATTACTTCTGAAGGCCAGAAAAAATTTGCTGAACTACAGGCTAGTGAAGATCAGGAAAATGTTTTGAATTACCCTCCATCTATCATTAAAAAAACTCGGGAATACGAAGACTGGATTTTGTGGATGTTATATAATAACGCCTATTGTAAATGGTCTGATTTTACAGATGATCAACTTAAGATCAATCAATCATCGTTGTCAAAGAGTTTACTTAATTTACAAGGGGAAGCTTATGTCGAAAAAGAGAATCACGAATATCGGATCACAAGTTCGGGTGAAGTTGAGTATTTTAATATGTTAAAAAAGTACGATTTGGATCGCCAATCAATACTAGACGAGGAGAGCAAAAGAGTCGAGGTAATAACCGAACAAGTCTCTAAATTTTTCGACGAGTTTGATGTTATCGACGATGGTATTCGGTACAGATTTTTAAACATGGTTTTAAGGTTAGATACGACAAAGTTCGAAGCTGTTTTATCGGATGAAGAGAATTTTGACAAAATATTGTTATTCTTCGCGATAAACCATCCTGATAATTACCCTAATCACATTACACCTAAAGCTTTTGCGTTAAAATATGATATTAAAATGACAACGCTAGAATTCTTTATAGAGAAAATTGTAGAAGATGAACTCTATGCCATCAGATTCTTCAAGTTAGGAGTAGACGATAAAATTACATACTATATCCAAGCTGAAGAAAGGTTGGAAAAAATTCTTAGCGTGATCATCGAAGACTATATTCGAAAGTTCACATACTTGAGCAAGTTTCAGAACAAGAAAACACCTCGAAATCAAGCTATTGATATTAATAAATTATTAGAAGAGATTACAAGCAGTATATGTAGTCATCTATTCCACGAAGATTTAAAACAATCACTCAGGAAATTTTTGGTTGAATACATAGAACATCTCGCCTATAAATTTGAAACAGAGAAGAGTTTAATCAACCATACCGATAAAATAAAAGGGATTGCGTTTCAAAATGTATTCGAAGTAATTCAGAGTTTTGGAACATCGGAGACGGCGAGTACGGTAAACAAACCTGTAGACAACGAATCTTATTATTCTATGCATAATAGGATATTTGATACATTGGATATAATTTATTTCTCGAAAATAGATTTTATCCGCATGGTCGAGTTTAAAGAAGCGTATTTTTCCAAGAATGCTGAATTTTTAGTAATGATAGAGAAAAAGTTAGCGAAAGGAAACCTATCGAAAGTAAACGATCTGCTTAAGGATAATCTTAAGAATTTGAACGATGTTGAACTGATGATCCTTAAAGATTTAACTTTAACATATAACGGAGAATTAGAAGAATCGGTAGAATTAACTAATGAAATCATAGAGAAATATCCCAACGAATATGTAGGATATCTTTTTCAATCTATTACATATTTCTTGATGGGAAGATTCAAGGACGCGTTGGATGTTATTGATTTAGGTTTGAACATGTCATTTAATATCTTGTTAATCTCCCAAAAAACGCAAGTTCTCATTAATTACGATCACGATAAAGCCCAAGATCTCATCGATAAAATAATTGAAGACTATCCGGATAATTTTGTGTTAAATCGCACGAAATTTCTAGTGGGTATGACAGATTGCTGTACAAAAATCTATGACGAACCTTTAAAATTAATAAATTCACTTATAGATTCGAATCCTGATGATTCAGAACTCTCAATAATGAAAGCGATATTATACACGGTAACCCATAAGTATAAGGAAGCAAAAGACTGGATTAAAAAGACCGTTGAGTTCAATTTGCTTAAAAGTAATCCTAGAGTTGACATTGCTGCGTATTTAATATTGTCATTCTCATATGTAGCTAGAGGTAAATTTGAAAAAGCTCTAGATATTGTCAGCAAGGTTAAATTCCACTATCCAAATCATCCCATTTCTCATATTATTACTGGATTAGTTCACGGATTCAACATAGTCTATAATTATGATGAGAGTAAAGTAAACAAAGATATCTTTAAGGAAGAATTTCAGAAAGCAAAAACTATGGAGCAAAGTGAGAAGAAGTTGTCCAGGTATTATCAACTGGAAAGTTATATACTAAACGAAACAGATGGTTTTGACCAAGCAATAAAAACAATCGATAAAGCAATTGAATTAAGTCCGGAGCACTTTGATATTTATAATACAAAAACTCACATATACTTAACTTATAGCGATAAGCAAGACGAAGTATTAGCGTTCTACGATGAATTATTTGAGAAATTTCCTCAGAATGATGAAGAAATTCGCAAGATGAAATCGTTCTCTTATTATGTGTTGGGAAAAATAGTAGAAGGAGTTAAACTTCTTAGAGAAAGTATTAAAATTTACCCCGAAGGGGTAGCTATGTTAAACAACCTATCTATATATCTAAGTGAGTTAGGAGAATTTGATGAAGCTTTGGAGACAATTAAAAAAGCAATTGAAATAGAACCGCGTGACGCGAATCTCTTCGATACTTATGGTGAAATTCTGATGTTTTCAGAGAAGTACAAGGCAGCTATAGAAAAATTTTATCAAGCATTAGAGATGAATCCAACTGGATGGTTTGCTTTTCACACATTCTTAAAACTTTCGAAATGTTATAAAAGTCTAGGAATGCTTGAGGAAGCAACTACTTGCTATGATAAAGCAAAGATTCTAACAGAAAAAGTTCTACCTGGAAAAAGAAAGATGTATTTAGATCAATTAGATGAGAGTGTTTCGTATTTTTCCCGTGTTCCAATATAGTATTTAAATAAATTAAGATTATAATTCTCTTTTTTATTTATTATATTCCTTTACGAGGTTTACTAAATCTGCTTTTTTATGAGAAGAGAGCACATTAATTTTGTTTTCCTTACAATAGTCTTTTAGTTGTTTTACCGTCCATTTGTTATAGTCAACCCATTGTTCAGCGCTTTTTTGAGGGGGGCCGTTCAGTATGAGGTTTATAATTTGCGCTTTCCTATAAGAAGATGGAACATGAATGTTTTTCTCTTTACAATATAGTTTTAAATTGCTTACCGTCCAAGAATTGTAATCAACTTTATCATGGCTTTCGGCGACTTTTTCCACAATTTTAGGAGCTTCTAATCTTTGGAGTATTTCGATTCCTTCAATCGTTCCAGATTTGCCATTAGTATAAAGCCTTATCGTCCGATCAGTAAGTTCAATTGGACCCTCTGGTACTGAATTCACTAGTTCCCATTCAACCTCCTCTACTTCTTCTCCAAAAACTTTCGCCTTTTTGATTGCTGCTCCATATATTTGAAAATTCCCAATAATCAAATTTTGCCTTTTAAAATTGGCTGGGACTTTATTATTTACAATTTTATCAAGCACTCTTTCATTGTCTAATTTAGTAGGTTTGAAACTCGGTTCAGGTTTGTATATAACTTCTTCCTCCTCTTTTTTTACCGCTAAAGGCGTTTTAACTTCGTCATTAAGCATAGGAGGAGGGCCCGTCCATCTATAGACTTCTTTATCGCTAATCTTAGCTACTTCCTTAATAGAAGTTGCATGTAATTGTTTAAAATCCTCAGAATCTCTTTCTAAGATTTCAGGACATTCTACTGATTTCAATCCAAAAGCTCTCATAAATTCGAGAGGTTCGTCTCCTTGATCGACAGAGATTATCTTACATCGATGAAAATGTTCGTTAACAACTAGATCGTTTTGTAACTCCGCAGCGATGCGAGATGCGATAAACTTCTTTCTAACATGCGAATTCACGCCTTTCCAAATGAAAATTCTCCTTAAATCCTCTTTAACAATCACTAATACTTGGTGAGGATTGAGAATGTTTTGCCCGTTATTGGCGCGAAATTCGTCTTCTAATATGTCTAATTTTACTTTTTCACCAGTACTTTCTAATCCAAAGATCATGAAGTTCTCGTACGTTTCAGCCATTTTTATCATAAATTAGGAATCATTTTTTTAGTTTAAAAATAAGACAACTCTGTTGAATTATGTAATTACAATCTCTTAGTAGGTTTGATCCATAAAACTTTAACTTTTTTTTTGACACATGAATCATCTGGTAAGTTAATATAAAATTATTGAAATGGAATGTTTGTGATTGAGGAAGGAATGCTCTTATTGTTTTTTAGTATAGTTTAATAGGTATTATCTATTTTATTCGTTAAGTTTTGTGAATTTTAGCACATTTTTATCTCATTCTGCTTGAAAATTAGTTTGTGATTTTATTTTATGACTGAAAACAACACCAAAAAGTTGTTCAAATATCGAATGCTTGCGCCTTTATGGATTGCCATTTTTATAGATGTCCTAGGTTTTACGATTCTTTTTCCGCTGGTAGGTTTCTTTGGTGATTTATTCGAAACTAATAATATTGTAATCGGTTTAATATTTTCTGTAAATGCGATGTTCGGTTTTGTGTTTGGCCCCATTTTATCAAAACTCAGCGATAGGTATGGAAGAAAACCGCTATTGCTAATTTCTCAATTTGGAACGCTTTTTGCTTTTGTATTAACAGCTTTTTCAAACACCTTATGGATGTTAATTATAGCGCGTATGATTGATGGAATGTTTGGAGGAAATTTTCCAATAGCCAAAGCGATTATAAGTGATAAAGTTCCACCAAAAGATAGGGGTATTCAGATGGCTAATGTTGGTATAGCACATGTTTTAGCTTCTCTGTTCGGACCTGCAATTGGTGGATTTTTCTTTACATTTTTTGGGCTTTTAGGACCTGGTTTGTTTGCAGCTGGATTAACCGTAATAACTATTGCTGTAACAATATCTATGCTGGAAGAAACATGGCCTAAGGAAAAGAGACTTCATTCCCATAAAAGGACATCCGATGTTTCCCTGAAAGTTAGAGAGAATAAAAACGCACTCTTCATGTTAGGTCTTTGGGCATTTCACACTATTTCGTTCACAATCATTATGAGTTCATTATCATTTTTTAGCGTTACTGTTCTCAAACTGAGTGTTCTTGATGTGTCGTTCGTATTCATGATCTCCGGAATTTTTAGAGCCGGTGTAAGGTTTACGTTGTTTAAACCAACAATAAAGAAACTTGGAGAGACCAATGCGATTCGAGTAGGGTTGGTAATCTTCTTCGTAAGTTTTTTTCTAATAGGATTTTCTTCTAATGTGGTAGTGATTGTGATCATATTTTTGTTTGTTAGTTTTGCCGCCTCCTTAACTCGAGGTCCTATGAACAGTAAAATTAGTCAAACAGCATCGCCAAAAATTCAAGGTAAAATAAATGGACTTTCTTCTGGGTTAGACAGTATAGCTCAAATCATCGGGCCCTTAGCTGGAGCGTTAATCATCACAACTCTCCCACCATACTGGTTAGGCATAATTGTAGCATTGATATCATTACCAGCAATGGTTTTGTCTTTTCAAAATATTGAGAAAAAGAAATACAATCCGATAAATAATCCAGCTGATTATCATAATGACAATTAAATTCTTGAAGCCTCAAATTTTTATAACCTTCTGGTCCTGAATCATCTGGGGTCCCAGGATTAGCCTTAACCAATGTTCATTAGTTAAAAAGATTTTTTATGATTTTAGAAAGTTTATTATTAATTCATTAATTTCGGGTGCTCGTTCAATTGGAGATGTATGCCCTGCTTTTTCTAGTACTTCAAATCTACTATTAGGTATATTATCATGGATAATTTTATTAACTGATGCGGGCATACTTCGATCATGACTACCAGCAATAATTAAAGTTTCATTTTTAATATCTGAAAGACGGTCGAGTACATTGAATTGGCTTAAACCATAAGCAAAATTCTCAATATCTTGTAACGAAATAGGATTGTTTTTATCTTTCTCAATCAAATCTTCTGCTGAAAATAATCCATGAAACTTTTTTTTAGGGTTCTCCATTAGTAATTTCTTGAATTTTCTTGAAAAACCGGGAGTAGCAGAATCGTAAAAGGCTTTAACAGGATTCTCCTTAACTGCATTCATATGATCGATTTTACCTTGTTTATACATTTCTATAGCGGTATCATCACCAGGCCAATGAGAAAAAGTATTGATTAGAACTAGTTTCATAAGCATTTCAGGATAGTGAATAGCAAATTCCTGTGCTACCATTCCTCCGACAGACCAACCTACAATGTGAGCTTTATCAATACCTAAAGCATCCATTAGCGCTTTTGTATCATCTGCTAGCATCTTATATGTAAACTTATCAATAGGATGGTCTGATTTTCCAGAGTTTCTATTATCAAATCTAATTACTTTAAAATACTTCGAAAGAGGGATAAATTGTCCAATCCATTCTTCTTTAGTTACTCCAAATCCATGAATTAAAAGCAGAGGCTCTCCTTCACCAAGAATTTCATAACATATTTTTATTCCATTAACTTCTGCAAAAGATTCTACCATGTTAATCTCCTAAATATATATTAATCAAAACAAGTTTTAATCAATCTTAAGGTTTATCCATTTGAAAAAAAAATCCAAAATTATTATCTTAGAAAATTAAGAACTTCTGAGTTAAAATTTGGAGCTTCTTCTAACATAAAATAGTGACTACCTTTAAAGACGATTAAATTACTCTTAGGGATTTTTTCATCAAGAAGTTCACTTGCGCTTTTGGGTACAATTCTGTCTTTTTCGGCTGCTAAGACTAAAGTATCATTATCAATTTCGTGGATTCGGTTAATTGTATTATGGTGTACAATTGCGTTAATTTGATTGAGAATATCTTGAGGTTCTGTTGTACCTTTTGTTTCTTCAAGCTCCATCAAATCCTTTGCTGAGAACAAGTTATGAAATAGCTTATCTGGATTTTGGTTCATTTCCTTAAAGAAATTGCGACTGAATCTTTGTTTCATTTTATCCCAAAAGGCTTTCGTAGAATCTTCGACTTTTGCTTCATAATTAGAGAGTTGACTTCTTTTATACATATCCAACCCTGATTTATCCAAGGGTAGATTAGCAAAAGTACTCATTAGAATCAATTTGCTTAGGCGATTCGGGTAATTTAATGCAAAATGTTGCGCGATCATGCCACCAAACGAATGACCGCCTAGATGAATCTTCTCTATATTTAAATAATCTAATAACGCTCTGATATCATCAGCTAAATCTTCCATAGAGAATGTTTCAGTAGGGTGGTCTGATTTGCCACATCCACGAATATCAAGTGTGATTACTCTAAATTCTTTAGAAAGTAGTTTAACTTGCCACTTCCAGAATTCTTTATACATTGCGAACCCATGTAAAAAAATTAATGGATAACCTTCGCCATGAATTTCGTAAGCAATTTTAATACCATTTAGTTCTGCATAAGATTCTTTGATTCCATTCATAAGGTATGTTTATGATTTTAAAAATTTAATAATTGCCCTATTAACTTCGGGCGCTTTTTCTTTTGGAGACTCATGTCCTGCTTCTTCTATTACGGAATATGTGCTATTTGGCATTTGTTTATGAATATCAAGCATTTTTTCCTTCGGAACTAACCTATCGTGAGAGGCAGTAAGTAATAGGGTTTCATGTTTAATTTCAGATAGTTTTTCGTATGCTTTATGTGTTTTAAAGGACGATGCTATATTTCGAACATCTTGAGCTGTTGGGGGGTCAGTTTTATAGTATTTAAGAACATCTTCTACTGACCATAAGCCATAAAATTTTTCTTTAGGATTTTCCTTCATTTTATTTCGAAATTTATGGTAAAATCCAAATTGAGTACTCTGCCAAAATGATAGTTCCGGATCTTTTTTAGCAAGTTCTAAGGCTTTAATTTTAGAGTCAACGTATGTTTCTGGGTTAAAGTCATCAGGAAGTTGTGCTAATGTATTAATTAAAACTAGTTTATTCACTCTTCCTGGATTTTTTAAAATGAAATTTAAACCAATCATTCCTCCTAATGAAAGGCCTAATAAATGGCCCCTGCTGATTTCTAAATGATCCATTAAACCCTCAATGTCATCAACAAACATTTCCATAGAGTAAGGCATATTGGGTCGTTCAGATTTACCCGCTCCTCTATTATCAAACGAAACTATCTTGAATTCTTGTGATAGAGCGGGTATTTGTGCCATAAAACTTTCCTTTTTTGAACCAAATCCGTGTATCAAAACAATAGGATATCCCTCTCCGTGGATTTGATAACAAATTCTAATGCCGTTAATCTCAACAAATTTTTCTGGCATAGATA
>JAHQWP010000151.1 GCA_029856235.1 Promethearchaeia archaeon | reverse complement strand
CGAGGTCTATACTTTTCTACCCAAGGTCTATTTTCTGACATTGTAACACCAGATCTCAATAATTTCTCTTAATTATTAAATAAAAAATACTATTAAAGATTAAAGTTTCTTTATTTATTATTATTATATAACTTTAAAATACACAGAAGAAAACAAGAATATGACTGATTTTAAAATTACCAAAATTAAATCCCGCTGGATTTTAGATTAGCGGGGAAATCCTACAGTTGAGAGCGATGTATATGCCGGGGAGATTTACGCTAGAGCTGCAGTCCCCTCAGGAGCGTCAACGGGTATCCTAGAAGCCTTGGAATTGAGAGATGGAGGAAATGCTTTCTTAGGTAAGCATGTGACAAAGGCAGTATCTAATGTAAATGAGATACTAGGAAAGAAGATGCTCGGTTTCGATGTCCGAGAGCAGACTAAACTCGACGAAGAAATGATGGTAATTGATGGAACTGATAACAAAAGTAGCTTAGGTGCTAACGCAATTTTGTCAGTATCATTAGCTAGCGCGAGGTTGGCAGCAAAACTGTCGCAACAACCGTTATTTGAATATCTCAATCGTCTAGCATATAATAAAGAAAGAGAGAATTATTTGCTCCCACTACCATGCTGCAATATTATAAACGGAGGAGAGCATGCCGGTAATAATTTAGCGATACAAGAATTTATGGTATTACCTATTGGCGCCGACTCATTCTCTAATGCAATACAAAATGTTGCAGAAGTATATCAAACTTTAAAAAAATTGCTCAAACAAAAATACGGACCATCTGCAATTAATGTTGGGGACGAAGGAGGTTTTGCTCCTAATTTAGCGTCAACATCAGAAGCGGTTGACATAATAATTGAAGCAATCGAAGCAGCGGGTTTTTTGATGGGCGCAGATTTCGTGTTGGGTATAGATGCTGCTGCTAGTGAATTTTACGAAGACGATTTCTACAATATAGACGGGAAAAAACTCACTAATGATGAATTATTGGAATACTATTTAGATTTATTGCGTAATTATCCCTTTAAATCTATTGAAGACCCCTTTGATGAGAAGGATTTTCGATCTTTTTCTAAACTAACAGCGAAGGTTGATAGGTCCGTTCAGATCGTGGACGATGATCTGACCGTAACTAATATGAATATCCTTAAAAAAGCTATCGAAGAGGAAGCAGGAAATGCCCTTTTACTAAAGGTTAATCAAATTGGTTCGTTAACAGAAGCGATTAACGCTGCTAAAATGGCGTTTGATAATGGTTTCAATGTTATGGTATCTCATAGATCTGGGGAAACTGAAGACTCATTTATCTCAGATTTAGCTGTAGGGTTATGTACGGGACAAATGAAAACAGGCGCTACGGCTCGTTCGGACAGAAATTGTAAGTACAACCAGCTACTCAGAATAGAAGAAATGCTAGGGGATAACGCGATTTATCCTAAAAGACTGGACTCCTGGAAAGACTTTCAATAATAACTAATATTTTCATTTTTAACTTTTATTTTATATTCACCATTCTCAAAAGAAATAAGTTCAGATTTCAACAATTCATCTACAAAGGTCAATAAAGAACTTTGGATTGATTGATGCTCCTTTTCATTTTCGCAAACCCATAAATTTTTTAGCCTATTATCTGTAGGATCAACATTAATATGGTGAATACTGCATTCTGATTTTAAGTATTTACCATCTTTAAGAAATTTTTTTGACTGCTCTAATTCGGGATTTTCTGTCAAATGTCGTTCCATTACATAACGATGCTCATACATTTTTCCTTTTTGTTTTTTTGCAAATGGGTTATCATAATCATCAGGTACTTTTATACCAATCTTACCACTTCTTTGATATTGGAATCGTCCAAAACCCCAACTTTCACTTCGAGTATAAATATTGTGTTTTCTTTCACGCCAATATACCATTTTTGCCCTTGTTATCCCACAAACTTCTCCTAATCTTGAATCTGTTAAGTTGAAATTCTCTTCATGAACAAGACGTTCGACCCATGCCTTATGACGATATAAGGGATTTTGTTCCGAGCAATCTGAATAAGGATCCAATGATATTGTTCGATAAGGTATATATCCATAGGGGCGATATTTAATAGTCCAGTCGTTAGAAATCTCGTCCCAATTAATGTTCTTACATTCCTCTTTAACAAGGTTTATATCTTCATAAAGATTAACAGGCTCTTGTTTCAAGATTTCTTTAATCTCAGAGGATTTTAAATCTCTATAATCAAAATCTTCATATTCTGTGGAGGGATCTTCAACATTTTTATTTGGATTAAAATCTTCATTTTTTTCTTCCAATTTAGTTCCCTCACTTCTATTTTCATCTAATTCTTCATCTTTTTCATTAAATTCACCATCATAATCCCAATCGTTTCCATAATCGCTCAAATAATATCACAATTGTAATTTTTAATACTTAAATTAAAAGTAAATTGAAAGTATTAAAAGAAGAATAGAGAAATACATTAGTAATTATTAATGTGCCAAGTTCAATCAATTACAAAGAATTGAAGAATTCTTATGTTCCAAAGCAGTTTACCCAGATAAATTTGAATCGTGGAAAAATTTCTTTTAACTATTTTCCTTCCCCTTTTCTTTTAAATCTGTATACATTAACATCTACAGATTTAGTTTTTTGTTTGTGAAACTCGTAGGTTCTTTTTAGTTTTAGTTGAAAAGGAAAAACATGATCGATTTCCCAATTAAATTTCTTGATAAATTTTGTTAGAAATTGGTGAACTTTTTGATTTGCTAGATGAATCGAATAAACTACATCAGAAAAGCTAAATGCTTTCTGCAGAAAAAATCTATCTGCAGTCTTTTTCTGGACTCCAAAAGGTGGATTTTCAATAGTAGTGATATGCATCTTGTTCGGCAATACCTGCTTTACAATTTCAAAGCGATTAACATCAGAGCAAAGGGGTAAAACTATATCTTCTAAGCCTAAACCTTTAATATTCTCTTTTAAGATTCTTAGAGCGTTTATGTCGATGTCAACACTAAGGACATAAGAAGCTCGAAGATATGCATAAGCAATGGACAATCTACCAGTTCCAGCTCCAAGATCAATTACTAATTTGTTTTTAATATCATTGAACTCAACTCCCGCAAAAAATACTATATCGACAGCACTTTGTGCATCTATGCAATATTGTTCTAATTCTATTTTGGGATTCAAAAATCCATTAGTTTGTTGGATAAGTGATATTAGATCTTTTTTATTTAT
>JAHQWP010000150.1 GCA_029856235.1 Promethearchaeia archaeon | reverse complement strand
ATATATTATGATGTAATACTTGTTCAATTAAAAATCATCATATAAATCTATGAGAAAAATTATTTATAGGAGCTTAACAATAATTATTAGTAGAAGTTGCATTGCATACTTAAAGGTAATAGGATGTATTCAAAACCAAAGAAAATTACTCGAATCTAAAAAATACAAGTAAAATAAAAATCTTATAATAGGTAGAGCAAATTTGAGTAAATATAAAGGAATAGATGACCAACTAAACAAATATCTTCGCTTAGCTACGTTCCCTGTTGCTGTAAAATTACTACAGAATCCCGAAGAATTAAATGAGATAAAATTTTTAAAAAAACCAGAAGAAGAAGTAGCACTCTGTCAATTATTCAGTTATGCGCGGTACTACGGCTGGACAATGGGTTGTGTAAAAGAGGATAATGTATGCCCTTTAGCCGGAATTTCTATTGGATTTGAAGAAACGCATAAACTTTTCGAAGAGGGCGCTTTTTTCGTTGGAAGATATAACGAAACAAAAAAAGCTGCAAAAAAAACCACTGAAACGATGCCAAAGTTACCATTCGGACAATATAACGCGATAGTTTCAGGCGCATTAAACCGAATCGATTTCCAACCCGATCTAATCCTAATTTGGGGAAATTCAGCTCAAATAATGAGAATAATTCAAGGGAGTTTATGGAAAAAAGGAGGGAGAATTTCAATGTCAACTTTTTGCGATGGAGTTTGTGCTGATATTATTTCAAACGCTTTACTTACGGGTGAACTACAAATTGCCTTTCCTTGTCTTGGTGATCGTCGCTTTGGTAATGCAACTGATACGGATTTAATTGCCTCTATTCCTATGGAAAAAGTAGATGAAATAATAGAAGGCATGGAAAAAACTCACAGAGCCGGAACTAGGTACCCTATACCATATCAAATATCGACCCCTGAATTTTTCTTAAAGTTGAATAAACAGCTAAAAAAACTTAAAAAAAATTAGAGTTTTTAATCTTAAAAAATTTAAGTGCTCACTTTCTTCTTACAAAAGACCCTAATAATATAAGAGCAGCTCCAATAAAAGGTCCGATCACCCCAAAAAACGGTGAATATCCCCCCCCAGTAGCAACCCAGTGATTATATCCCGCTTCGTTATAGAATGACTCCATCATGATAATCCAGTATAAAGTAGAAACAATCACTAATACTGCAAATATTATTGTCTTCCATTGGAGTTTTTTAAATGGTATTGAATTTCTAACATATACACTGGTAAGTGTAATTGTCATGAGACCACTGGAAAAAATAATTAAGGCAAGTATGGTAGAAATCGTGACTAACTCCAAATCTTCTCTCAAAAGATAAATATGTAAGGGATCAATATCTACTCCTATTTGAGTCATCCAAACGTAATAGAAAGTTGAAGTTGTATCATTATAACTGGTTGGAGTTATAATCGATATTATTATAATTAAAGCGCCAAGAAGACTCAGAATCCAAAAGTATTTTCTAATTTTCATAAAAGTTCATATCACGTATATCTATAGTATGTTATCAACTTCGAAGTAGCGTCCTTTAATAAGTTTTTTGATCTAATCTTATTTAGCTTTGGTAAGTGGAATTTTTTTTCCTTATTATTAGAGTTTTTAACATAGCAAAAATTGTTGCTACCTATATTATTTGATTATATTTATTTTGCATCAAGTGAGGAGAATATAAATTCGCGAGAGTAAAGTAATACCATTAGAGGAAGCAATCTCCACATATGTTCATGATGGTGATCTGGTCGGAATTGGTGGGCTCTCCTTTTGGAGAAAGCCTATGAGCGCGTGTAGAGAGATTATCAGGCAAAAGAAAAAGAACTTGTCAATTTGCACTTTCGTAGGGGGCATTGAAGTAGATATGCTTGTTGCGGCTAATTGTGTCTCAGAAGTTAGAGCTTGTTTCGTAGGAATGGAAATTTTTGGTATGGCACCTCATTATCGTAAAGCTGCTGAATCAGGTTTAATTAAGATATCTGAAGAGAGCGAAGCATCAATAGCCCTAGGATTGAAAAGTTCATATTTAAAAGTCCCTTTTATGCCTTTGAAGGGAATGATCGGAACGGATTTTCCCAAAGTGCGGAAGGATATAAAACAATTTGAAGATCCTTTAGGTTCTGGAACTCAGTTGATGGCTTTACCTAAAATCGACTTAGATGTTGCAATCTTACATGTCCCTTTTGCAGATGAATCTGGTAATGCAAATATAACAGGGGCAGTTTGGTTGGATGATGATATGGCCAAGACTGCTAAAAAAACGATAATTACATGCGAGAAATTAGTTGAAACAGAAGATATCAGATATTTACAAGGGAAAGCGCAATTACCTATGCAAACTAGTAACGCTATTATTAAAATACCATTTGGAGCTCATCCCACTTCGTGCTACGATCGCTACACATTTGATGCACTTCATATCCAAGAATATATTAAAATGAATTTTGAAGAATACAAACATAAATTCATTGATGTAAAATCGAATGCGGAATATTTAGATAGTGCAGGTGGCGCAGAAATGATATTAAACATTTTATTATAAAACTATAGCCTAATCTTAAGCTACTAGGTATAATTCATAGGAGATTAACTAATTGTTCAAGCCTTTCTATTCCAGATTATTCGTAGAAAAATTAAAAAGTGTACTTTGATACTGTAATTGTACACAAAATGGATTATTATCAATAATATTTACCGTTGAATATATTACTCAAAAAAATTAGGATCTATATCAAAAATGATTTATTTAGAAGTCAAATTACCAGATATTCCCGGAAGTTTAATAGAATTGATTAGACCAGTCTCCCTGCATGGGGGAAATATCTATGGTGTTTTACACCATCACGATAAAAAAGTTAAAAACATGATCCCAGTAGATATTTGGTTTGAACTAAGCGAGGAACTAATTCAAATATCGCTAGAGAACATAAAAAAAGATTTAATCGAAAAAAATATTCAAATTACTAAAATTTCTGTGGGCTCTAAAAATAAAATCTTGACTTTTATATTAACTGGACATGTTTTCGACACAGACATAACTGACACAATTAAACGCTTGGACGCAAAGAACATTAAGGTTCTTGAATTACACGCTAAATTTACCGAAGTTGATGAAATAAGTAGTGTTATAATGAAAGTAGAATTTCCTGAAGTTATGACGAAAATCGAGTTAGTTAATGAAATAGAAAAAATATGTGAAGAGAAGAAACTCTTTTTGATACGATCCTAACAAATAATTAATGTGTAAAGGTATGGAAGTAAAAATCTGCTTAATTGGAATGGGAAATGTTGGAACTAGTTTTCTTAAACTCTTGAAGGAAAAACGAGAGAATATTGTAGATAAATTCAATTTTACCACCAAATTAGTAGCGATTTTCGAACACGACGGTGCCCTTATTAATAGCAATGGCATAGATATAGACAATCTTTTAAGGGATTACTCTAATTTAAGGAAAAACCAATATTGGAAAAGTAATGTCAAAGCTCAAGATTTGATTTCTAAACTAGAGATAGATATTTGTATTGAAACCACCCCTACAAATCCAGACACGGGAGAACCCGGTTTAACCCACATATTAGAAGCTTTAAGTAATAATATTGATGTAATTTCATCTAATAAAGCACCTTTTTATTTGCAGTACGACAAAATTAAAAATTTAGCTGACAAGATGGGCTGTTTGGTGAAGTTTGAAGCAACGGTTGCAAGCGGTGTTCCTGCTTTGTCTATAAAACATAATCTTATAGGTAACACTATCTCTCGAATTAGAGCAATATTGACCGGCACAAGTAACTACATTCTAAGCCGTATGACGGCTGAGGGAGTCTCTTTTTCAGTAGCATTAAAGGAGGCTCAAGAATTAGGTTATGCAGAAACGGATCCAATTTTAGATATTAATGGTTATGACGCAGCGGGAAAACTAGTAATTCTTTCAAACGAATTATTGGGATGGTCAAAATCTATTGAAGATGTAAATATTAAAGGAATTACTGAGATCACGCCACAAGCATTAGATTTAGCTAAATTAGATGGCTACGTAATAAAACATCTAGCTATTGCTGAAAATGATATTTTACTCGTAGAACCAAGATTGATTAAAAGAGATTCACCGTTGAATGTTCAGGGAACTTTAAACATTATTGAACTACAAACGAAATATGCGGGATCAATAATAATATTGGGTAAAGGAGCTGGTGGTTTTGAAGCGGGTGCTGCGATCTTAAACGACCTTATTAGCATAGTTAAAGAAAGAGAAAGAATAAATAGAAAAAGAAGTTAAAAGTAGAGGTTTTTGATACGAGTTTTCATTCCACAAATAATAATTCCTCAGATGTAGATTTCAAAACTGCTATTTTACAAGGTCAAGCTTTGGATAAAGGGTTATACATGTTAAATCAAATTCCATTCCTCACTAGCGAAACGATTGATTCATTCAAAAATATGGATTTTACTGACATTGCAATTAATGTCATTTCAGAATTTATTGGAAATTTTATAACGGGAGAGAAAATCCAACAAATCGTCAAAAATGCTTTAAATTTTGAAGTACCCATAGAAAGAATTTCTGATAATGATTATTTGTGCTATTTAGATCGCGGTCCTACATGTAGTTTCAAAGATTTTGGAGCTAGAATGTTAGCTAGAATCATGGAACATTTTCTCGAAGTTGACAACAAGAATATTACAATATTAACAGCCACCTCTGGAGATACAGGAGGAGCTGTTGCTCAAGCTTTTTTTAAGATGTCTAGGATTAAAGTTATAGTATTATATCCAAAAAACGAAATTAGTGATCTACAAAGAAAACAAATGACAACGCTTGGTGAAAACGTCACTGCCTTTGGAATAAATGGTAAATTTGACGATTGCCAGAAGCTAGTAAAAACTGCTTTCGCTGATAAGGAGTTAAGTCATAAAAACTTATCATCTGCGAATTCAATAAATTTTGGTCGTTTAGTACCTCAAACACTTTATTATTTCTGGAGTTACTCCAGAATTACAACTGAAAAGCACGAAAAAGTTATTTTCTCTGTTCCTTCAGGTAACTTTGGAAATCTAACTGGAGGTCTGATCGCAAAAAAAATGGGTCTTCCTATTATGAGTTTTGTTTCAGCTGTAAACGAAAACAACGAATTTCCGACATTTCTTAGAACTGGAATTTATACTAAAGTCGAACCTTCGATAAATTGCATCTCAAATGCTATGAATGTTGGTCATCCTTCCAATTTAGCTAGAATATTTGATCTCTACGAAGGTCAAATTGATGAAAAAGGAATAATACAAAAGATACCAAATATGGAAGAGATTCAAAAAGACATCGTTTCATATTCCATAACCGATGAAGTAACTAAAGAAAACATTGTAAAATTTTATAATGAATATAAAAAAATCATAGAACCTCACGGAGCTGTTGGATGGGCTGCACTCCAGAGATATCGTAATGCTTACCCGAAATATAATGATGTAAAATCAATCACTTTTGAAACTGCTAACCCTTCAAAGTTTCCTGAAGAAATTATCAACCTAATCGATATCGTTCCAGAAATGCCACACTCGCTAAAGATAATAAAAAATAAACCTGAATTTCCAAATCCAAAAGAAATTAACACTTATTCAGACTTTAAAGGATTTTTACTAAACGAATTTCACGATTGGAGCCCATTATTTTAGTCAAACACTAAATCTCTAAATATTTTGAAATCAAAACTTTTAAATCTTCATATTCATTGACAACAGGAAGTTCTGGAAATTGTTCAACAACATTTTTTGGTGGTCTGAACAGAATGCCGTGTTTTGCTTCCAGTAGCATGGCTACATCGTTGTAGGAATCCCCTGCAGCAATTACTTCGTAATTTAGCTTTTTTAATGCCAAAACGGTTTTTTTTTTCATCTCGCTCGTACGAATTTTATAATCAGTAATTATACCTTCCTCATTAGTTTCGAGATTATGGCAAAAGCACAGAGGGAATCCTAGTTTTTTCATAAAAGGCATAACAAATTCAATAAAGCTATCAGTTACGATAACCAACTGTGCTACGGAGCGAATAAAATCTAAAAAATCTCTCGCACCAGAAAGTAAATCCATATTTGATATAATTTCCTGGATGCGTTTAAGGGTGATGTTATTTTTTTTTAATATTGCTATTCGATTTTTCATCAGGACATCATAATCAGAAATATCTCGTGTAGTTAGTTTAAGATCATCAATTCCAGTAGCTTTACTTACCGCTATCCATACTTCTGGAGTAAAAACGCCCTCTAAATCAAAACAGACAATGTACATAATTACTATGATAAATATCAAATAATTTTTCAATTTTTACTTTTTTTAACACAATTTCGATTGTTTTAAGGTAGGACTCTTAGAAAATCTTAAATGTTTTCTTTTTACCAAATAAATATACTACTAGAATTCTCGATTAAAAATATTAATCATCCCAATATAAGTGGAGAAAATATGGCTAATTCTTCCAAAGATTATACTATTGACGAAATGATAACAGTTTTAATGGCAAGAGAAGTTCGAAATAATGATGTTATGATCGTTGGAGTTGCGACTCCTTGCGTATGGGCGGCATTTACATTAGCAAAAATGACGCACGCACCAAACTCAATATTTCATTATATTATGGGGAATACTTTTGTGGACGAACCTCGCCAAGTTTCTTTACTCTATTTAGAAATGAATACGGCTAGAGCTTATCGCTTTCAGAATTCGGGAGAATGTACGTTAGAATCTCTTCCTTCGGATAAGCTTACTACCATTGAATTTTTTAGACCCGCCCAAGTAGATCAATACGGCAACACGAATAATATTTGTATTGGAGATTATAATAAACCGAAAATAAGACTACCGGGTTGTGCCGGGATAGCTGATTTCAGTATGTTCTACGCCCGTGGATCTTTCCTATATTCACCTCGCCACGATTCACGAACATTCGTTCCAACCGAAAAATTAGATTTCATTTCAGGAGTTGGTTTCCCTGAAGGTAATCCCTCTATATGTGGGGGGGCAGGACCACAAAGCGTAATTACAAATTTAGCGTATATGGATTTTGACGAGAAAACCAAGCGTATGAGGTTAGCTTCAATTCATCCTGGAGTTGATGTCGATCTTGTTAAAAAATCAACAGGGTTTGATTTAATCATTTCTCAAAAAGTCCAAGAAACAATTCCTCCATCTGTAGAAGAAATTAAAGTGTTAAGAGAAAAAGTAGATCCCTTAAAAATAAGAAAGTTGGAAATATTATCTGGTAAAGAACGTGAAGAGTTGCTAGAGGAAATAATTCAAAAGGAATTGGCGAAGCAAAATAAATTTCCAAGCCTATTAGTTTAGGATTTTTATAATTTTAACAATCAATTTCTATTATTGTTAAGTCATTATAGTTCTTATGTTTAAAATTGAATTAAAAATAAAGTAGATTTCATTTCATCTATTTTTTTAGATTATTTTTTTGATTTTTTCCTCAATTAATTTTAGTTAAGTTTACTTAACATCACCATCTAACTATATTTCAGCTCTTTTTCCCTGTGTTTTTAGACAAGATCGAAACCTTTTTATACCCATGTTAAGTATAGTAACACATTGAACGATCATTTTTAAAATCGATTGATAGAAGTTAAATATCGATTTATAAAAATGATTAAAAATATTTAACATACAAAAAAAATTGGTGAAAAAAAAATGAGTAAAGAAAAAAATTCATACGACGGTAGTATTTCTAGCTCTTATAAAAACAAAGAACTGCTAAAAGGCGCATTAGTACTTGGTATTATTACTACTTTTATTATTAGTATAGCTATAGCAGGAGCGTTTCTCGCATGGTGGATTATTCCAATAGAATGGATGTACTTAATGACCATAATCGTTTATAGTGTTTTTGGAGCAATAATACTCATCGTTTATATCTATAATAGCGCCTATGTTAGAAACTTTACATACAAGATCTCAGAGAATCATATCATTATAAAACATGGTGTATTTACAAAGATAGTCGCAACTATCCCTTATAGTAGAATTCAGAACATTAACATCGTGAATGGTGTGTTTGACAGGATGTTTAAGACATTTACGGTGAAGATCGAGACAGCTGGTTCAACAGCAGCAGCAGCAAGTGCTCAAAGGGGTAATATCAAACCTGAAGGTTATATTCCAGGCTTAAAGGACCCTTATATCATTGAGAAAAAGATTACAGAGATGATGACTAAGCTATCAACAGTTCCAAGCGGTCTTGAAGATAAAATATTCAAACCAGAGGAGTTAGCGTTTGATAATTTTATCAGCTATATCCTCTCGAAGATGCGGGAAGGGGAGAAATTAAAGACTAGTATAACGAAATTACGCGAAAAAGCCAATCTTTCTGCTGCAAACTTAGCTGAAAAGGTTGGTGTTCCACTTCAGACAATTAATTACTTAGCTGAAGGGCGTTATAACCCAAGTTTAGCATTAGCCTATAAGATAGCAGAAGTACTAAATTGTAAAATAGAAGATTTGTTTAAATTAGTCTAAAAAATCAATATTTTTTTTAATTATTATAACAATTATTAGGACTCACTCCTGAAAGAGTAATGGAAAGGTGAGAGAGCATGAAATTTAAGAAAAAAATCGCTTCAAGGATAAAACAATTCAGGGAGGAGTTAGACCTACCCCAGTTAGAATTAGCTAAACTTGTAGGGGTTTCTCGCCAGACAATCTATTACTTAGAGAGGGGTTCGTACAATCCATCCCTGACAATATCCTTTAAAATATCGGAGATCTTTAAAAAACCGATCCATGAGATTTTTTATCAAGAACCAATCATCAAAGATATATTGGAGGGCAAATCATTAGCGGAATTAAGGGAAGTTGCCAAAATAGCAGGAATCAACATCGAAAAACTAGCTTCTTTAAGTGAAATAGACGACGAACAACTAACAAAAGATTTTAAAGAGGATATGTTAATTAAAATTGCATTAGGACTGGAAATAGACTTCGAAGATCTATTCGAAAAAGAAGCCAAATAAAAAAAAATTAAAGAAATTAAGAGTATTATCGTTCATTAGATCCCTACATTGAGTCCGGTAAAGGAAATTAAAACAATTATAGAAGGAAAAGTTAATCCAAAAACAGAGCCCTATAAAAAAAATGAGAGACAAAATAAACAATCCAGAAAGATTCAAAAAGTGGGAATTCTCGACAGAATTAATTCCAGCAGAATGTAAGGGTGTATAAAAAATTATACAGAGTCTCTGTGCAACAGTTCATCGAAATTGACGGGAAGAAAAGAATTACATGTAATTTGTAACATTCATAGAACTTAAGTTTTGAAAAAAACTTAACTTAAAGTGGAAAAGAAATGGGTGAAACTTTTAAAGATATATGACAGATTAAATTATGACAGTTTTTATGGGTTAAAGAGTTATTGAACAGAAAAGAGTAAAAATTATTAGTTATTTAAGAATTGTTGAAAATATCATGATTAAAGATTTTGAAGGAAAAGTAGCTGTAATCACAGGTGGTGCAAGCGGTATCGGGCGTTCCCTCGCTTGTTCATTTGCTAAGCGAGGATGTAAGATCGTGATCGCCGATGTCAACAAAGAAACACTTGATGAAACGGCTCAAGAGCTTGAAAACATCGGTTCAGAGGTGCTGAGCGTGATTACTGACGTGAGTGATCGAGAAGAAGTCTCTCATTTAGCAGAAGCTTCTTATGAACGTTTTGGAAACGTGAACATACTTTGCAATAATGCCGGTGTTAGCTCTACTGGCAGTTTTTCCCTAAATTACTCTCTTAGGAATTTCAAAAAATTTTACTGATAAGGAAAAAAATAAAAAGTAAAAAATTATCTTTCAAAATTAGAACGGGGAGGAGCTAACCTTACTACCCTTCGTTTTTCAACTAAGGAGATCGCCCCTTCAGGGCAGAAAGCAGCACATATTCCGCACCCTATACAACGTTCTTCTAAGGTTTCAGCTTTTCCTTCGTCGTTTAATTCTTTAGCACCCGAGTAACACTTCTCAACGCATGTCCCACATCCTGTACAGAGGTCAAGATCTACATGTGCTACAAAATTAGAGAGATTAGACGTAATATTTTTCGCTTGTCCACAGCAATCTGAGCAGCAGTTGCATATACTATCTTCTTCTCGGTTAAAATCCATATTTGGATGATAAGCTTTATGAACTAACCCATCCTTTTCAGATTTTTTTAATATTTCTAAAGCCTCTTCTTTAGAGATCATTCTTGCGAAGCCCTGTTCTGCTGTATAACGAGCAGATTTTCCAAAAGTAAAACAATTTTCTCGCAAGTCGGTTTGTTTGCATGATTCACCTATTAGATCGCGGAAATGTCGGCAATAACAATGTCCAACGGCAATTTCATCAAATTTTTGGATTATTTCTTCAACATTTTGAGTAGAAATTATCTTTTCTTCTGGTACTTCAATTTCTTGATCAATGACAATATCGATAGGGTCTCCTGTTTCAAAATTTTCAGTATAAGGTACTGTTCTGTCAATTGGGCGCATAGTAGGGAGATATTGATTTACTATAGCCTCATAATTAGCTAACATCCTCCCTGCGGATTCGTCATTTAGTTTTTTATATAGCTGGGCTAATTCCTTTTCCCATTCATTATAATCAAGCTTTTTCATAAATGTATATTCGTAAACACCTACGTTGACAAATGGCATTAAACGAAATATCATCAGCCCAGATCGACTTGATTGATTCATAATTAGTCCTTTTTTAGCTAAAGCATTAACATGTGTATTAATTTCATCTTCAGATAACCCAGTACTTTCTTTTAATTGTTCCATGGTTTGAGATCGCTTAGTTTTAAAAGCCATTATAAAATCTAAATGCTCCTCTTCAACAATATGCTTTAATATTGCGATGGTATTATCAGTAACAGGGACTGGAGTGCCTCCCGCTTTATTGATTACTTGTACGGCATTCTTATACCTTTTATCTATAGCTTTTGACATTTTTCATCAATGTATTATTATTTTTATTGAAAAATTATTGCAATATAAAATCTATAACCAATTTTAAAATTTCTCGTTAATGTGCTTAAGAATTTCCTCTTAATCTATAATAAAACAATGATTTTACATTAAAAAATTTAGGGATCTAACTCTGTTAAGGATAAATTAAGTACAATTCATTACTTCGTCCTTTCTTCTCTAACCTTATATAGTGTTTTTCTACTAACTTATCAATATGATATTTAATAGAATTACGAGAGAGATTTAGAATGCGTGAAATTTCAGTAGAATTAATTCCAGGATTATTTTTAACAGTATTCAATACTTCTAAAGTAGTTTTCGATTTAGTAAATTGATTCTTAAACGCTTCAATTGCTTCTGTCGAAGAAGTGATAGGAAAATAAATGACATATTGCCCATGTTTTTCTTTTTTTATAATGCTATGCTTCAATAATGTGTCTAAATGCCATTGCAGTTGACCTTTATTCAAGCTACAGCTTCGAAGTAATTCGTTGTGATGAATACCAGGATTAGTGAGGATTTGAGTTAGAAGATTTAAGCGATTTTCGTTTTGAAAGATATCTGCAAGAGATAGATAGGACCTCCCTTCTTTAATATAGCTCCGTCTAATAAAATAATTTCTATATTCGTTTACTGTGAGAGCAGTAAGTGTTAAAACAATTGCAAGTGTAGGTACTAAAAGAATAATTAAAAGCGAACTGAGAAAGGTTAAATCAGGATCGAAGACTGGTTTTGCATTCAATTGAATTAATAAGAACGATATAGCCGATAATAAAACAAGAGAAAAAATAAAAAGGATAATTTTGGTTATAAAAATGCGTCTGAACTTTTCCGATTGTATAGTTATACTCGACATCTCTAGTAATATGATAAATTACGCTTTATCCAATTTTTTAACTGGTAATTTTAAAAAGGGAATAATAAAAGCTACTTTATTTCTGTACTCTAGGAATTCATCTCCGTATTTAGCTTTTAAGGCAACTTCTTCGATCTTCCCTAATAAAATGTAAGCTAATACTTCAACGATCCAAATAAAAAATAATACGCTAAATCGATTTTCGTAGGGAACTGAGATTTCAAAAATTGGAGACGTCTGAAATGCTACTACTGTCATCCCTAATGTTATAATAATAAAAGCAAGATATTGGGGATGTCTCATTATCCTATATGGACCTTTTGTAATTAGTTGTCCTCTGTGTAATAATTGATAAATTAAACTGTATATGTATAGTATTAATCCGAATAAGACAACATAGAATCCTTGGGTCCCGATTAGGAATCTCAGGTCATATATTAGAATGTTAGGGTATTGAAAAAATAATAGTAAATACGATATAAATGGAACACTCATTATTCCAAACCATATTGCCGTACAAGGAACATATTGGAAAATAGGAATTAGAAAAGATGTAATACTTGTAAATATCGAGACTATTTTACTTTGATTCGTATTTCTTTTAAGACTCATTCACATTCACATTTTTACTTTAATTTGCTTCTATAAAATAGGAACAAATTCTGTTTATAAAGCTTTAAGGTGCACTTTTCTAACAATAAATAAAATAAAAAGAATTGAATCAAAAACAGAATTTAAAAGTAAAAGTAAATTATTCCAATTCATCTAATCCTTTAATCTTTAGAGAAGGACGGGGTGGTACCCGGAAAAACTTTTGAGCGGGATAACCAATCGTAATAACACCCCAAACATAACCCTTGATACCCACAACATTTTCTCGCACTTCTTTACTTGTCGCTAAAACTCCACGAGCTAACCCTATCCAGCATGTCCCTAATCCCAAAGATTGTGCAGCAAACATCCCATATGTAAGAGCTATAGTAGCATTCAAACTATCGTTTGGATTGGAGGAATGAATAATCATTACATGAGGTGCATTATAAAATATCATATCAAAGCCGGATTTTCTTGCCATTTTAGCGCCTTCACTGTATCCAGGGCGATTTGTAGCAATTAATTCATCTATAACTGATTCTGACAACTTCTTAATGATAACTTTATCTGAAAGTATGGTACATTCTAAAGTTCGGATGTTAGCACCTGTGGGGGCGTATTTCATAGAATCTAATACTTTTTCCATTACTGCTCTCGGAACTTTTCTGCTTTTAAATCCTCTAACTGACCTTTTAGCGCTCATGAACTTATGCAAAGGTTCATATTGAATTAATGCACTGGGGTCTTGAGCTTCTTCAAAAGTTAATACATCCCCAATATCTTCGAAGAGAATAGCATCCGCAGGACACATAGCAATACAACGACCACATAAATTACACTCGTTTTGGGGGTCGTCAAATACTATTTTATCCTGTTCTTTATCTATACTAAAGTATCTTGGGCACACTTTTACGCAAATTTTACACATGTTGCATTTTTCGTAATTGATTCCTAATATAGGCATAATCTTATCAATTTTTCTTTCTTTCAAAACTTATTTCTTATAAGTTATAATTGAATGTACATGGTCTATTAAATTTTAATTTTTTGATTTAGAGCAATTTAGAACTGTTTCCTTAATCTTTTTAACAATGAACGATTTAGAAAAAATGTAGATTTAACTATGACTGAAAAAAACCAAAAAAATCAAACGCTGGAATTAATAAAAAATAGGAGAACGATACGCGCGTACGATCCTAAACCTCTTTCTCAAGAAGATATTGACACCATCATTCAAGGAGCAATGAGGGCTCCTACAGCGGGAAATATGATGATGTATTCAATTATTCATGTGAACGATCAAGAGTTAAAGAACAGATTAGTAAAAACTTGCGATAATCAGCCCCTTATCGCTAAAGCGCCGTTAGTTCTACTGTTCTTAGCTGACGTGCAAAGATGGTGGGATTACTTCAAAGTGAGCAAGGTCGAAGAAAAATGTAAAGAAATAGGCAGGGAGTTCCAGACACCTCAAGAATCGGACCTACTTCTTGCGTGTTGCGACGCGTTAATAGCAGCTCAGAATTCTGTAATTACTGCTGAAGCTTTAGGCATTGGTTCCTGCTATATTGGAGATATCATGGAGAATTATGAAATTCATCGTGAGATGTTTAACCTTCCTAAATGGGTATTCCCAATAACTATGTTATGCTATGGAGTCCCTAAAGGAGATAAGAACAAGATTCCTCTTACAACCCGGTTTCCTAAAAAATACATCCAATTTACAAACCAGTATTCAAGATTATCCGAAAAAGATTTCAAAGATATGCTTAAAAGCGACCCCCGAAAAATGGTAGTAAAAGAAGCAGAAAATATGGGGCAACAACTATATTTAGGTAAACTTGGAGCAGAATTTACGGTGGAGATGCGTCGATCTGTTAAGGCAGCACTCAGAGAATGGCTTAAAAAAGAATGAGAATAAAAAAAAGGTTAAATATTAAAAATCTTATAGTTCAATATCATCCCAAGCCGCTCGTTCTTCATCAAGGAATTTTTCAGTTACTTTAAACTCCTTGTTTATTAACATGCTCGATCGCTTCTCGACGTCATAAGAAGGCCAGTGAGGGATGCCATCGTGGTTAGGATTTCCAGTACGGGCAAAAGCAATCCACGCATCCATCATTTTATAGCTAATAGCCTCTAAATCCTGACCATTGCCGATAAAATCTTGAAAACCAGGAGCGTCAAAGTTATTAAAAACGAAGGGTAATTCAAGAGCATGACATGCTCCTAATTCGCCGTTAAGTCCTGGAGATGGCCAGGTAAACATGTAATTGTACGTATTGGTTTGATGTTTACTCTGTGCTTCAAGCAAGCGAATTGTAGAGATACGAAATATGTAGTCCGTGAGAAGGGCATTTACCATTTCTTTAGCGTCTGTGGAATACTTGCCTTCTCTCGCTTGCTTATATATATCTATCATTGTTTTACTCTTAGAATTATCTATGCCTAATCTACCTAAAAAACCCATAATGAGCTTATCACCGTCAGCAGAATTTAAGTTACTAAATTCGGGACTAAGAGCAGTAAATAACTTAGCTTCCTCTAGATTACTGCCAATCATAAAATCGATATCTTTACAATTACCATTTTGAAATACCTTCAAAGGATGTATCGGCAATGTCTCGCCTTCTATAAGAGGTCGAAAAGCAAGAAGATTTAGAATGTCTGTTGCCATGAACTTATTTTGGGCTGCGATTATCTTTTCGGGAGATATTTTACGAAATGCGTCAATATCACCTGTATTAACACCCACCATGCGCATTACTTTTTTAGTAGGTTTCTTGGTAACCTCTGGATTAATTGCTGGAGCGCTTTGAGCAATAATCCGATGAAAAAGACCTTTAGCAGCGGGCATGGCTGCTAAAGCAACTACGGAATAACCTCCAGCAGATTCACCAAATATCGTTACATTGTTTGGATCCCCACCAAATAGTTCAATATTGTCATGAACCCATTTAAGCGCTAAGATTTGATCGAGGTGCCCAGCATTGACCGTCACACCAGGAATATATGAATAACCTAACGCGCCTAGTCGGTAATTAATAGTGACTACTACAATATCGCCACGGCGGACTAAAGCTGAACCATCGTACATAGGATCAATCCCACCTCCCATTAGAAAGGCACCCCCATGGATCCAGAACATTACTGGACGTTTCTTATTATCTATATTAGGGGTCCAAACATTAAGATTCAAACAATCTTCACTTTCGGGTTGAAGTTTACCCGTAAAATCCTCAAGTTGAGTATATCCTTGATACGAACATGGACCATATTTAGTAGCTTCAAGCACTCCCTCCCATCGATTTTTTGGAACGGGAGGAGAAAATCGTAGTTCGTCTATAGGAGGTTCTGCATAAGGAATTCCCTTAAAGATTACTAAATCCTCCTCTTTATAGCCCTGCATCTTTCCAGAAGTCGTATCAATTACATCAGTTTTATTCATTTTTGTCGTACTACTTCTATAATTATTTGTTATTAGTTGATACTGAAAAATGTGGATTTCTAAAGAAGTATTCGCAATTTACTCGTCTTAAATTGACAAAAATATCAAAAAAAAAGAAATAAAAAAATTTTTTTGAAGTATTGTATTATACTGAATTTTATATTCCCAATTCAGCTAACTTCTCTTTGTTTTCCTTCACTTTCTCAGGCGTTATTTTGAAAAATTTCCAAAGAATTATAGTCGCTAAAAACATTAAGATCATAGGTACTATTGAAAAATGTATCCGAATTCCCCATACGGCTTCAATTGGCTGGGGTGGAAGCGGATCACCAGGAATTCCTGAACCCGGGACGAAATTTGTAACAGTATGAATAATATAGAAAGTAAGGGCTTGAAAAACTAATGCCGCTCTGCTAATAAAGGTTTGAAAGCCTTGATATATTCCCTCTCTTCTTCGACCAGATATAACTACGGCTTCATCGATTGTAATTGAAAAAACGGGCGATAACATGACCCAATACCCACCTTCACAAAAACCCCAGATGAATATAAAGATCATCATTATGTAATATTCGGTAATGAAGAATAGAGGTAAGGTTCCAATCGTTAATACAGCAGCAGCAATAACCATTGTTTTTCGATCGTTATTTGTTTTATCCGCAATTTTACCCCAAATTGGCATCGAAACAAACATCCCTATGAGAAGAGCCGCCATTAATAGGGTGACATCGCTTGCTAACACACCTACCACAGATTCTGCAACATATGGGATGGATCCAATCATTATTGCTACTAAAGATTGATAAAACATAAAGGAAATTACGTATGCCATAAAGTTTTTATGTTTTAAGACGCTTTTAAATTCTTTAAAAAACGGTTCTCTATCCATGCCCTCTTCACAGCTCTCGAGATAACAGTCAATACGCTCTTGATCCTCGCGGCTCCCAGGGATTGCAAGTGCCAACGCAATCATGCAAATAATAACAACTACCCCTGCTTGAAGCACATACGAACTTCGTTGATCCCATACTATAAATATACTTGGAATAATAGAACCAAAGGCAGTCCCAACAGCTCCGACTAAAGTACTTAAAATAGAAGCAGTCCTTCGTTCAGTATCACCACGAAACTTGTCTGGAAAGATTGAGTAAAAATTAACTCCAAATATCGATGCAAAAGTATCGTATAAGCATGTCATAACCACGATCCACGCAAATAAAATGAAAGCACCGTCTGTTGGATCTACAACAGGAGGTGTAAATATGAGCAAGTAGCTTAATATCCAAGGAACTCCTCCTATTAAAACCCATGGAAGACGCCGTCCCCATTTTTTTGTAAATTTAAACGGTCGATTAGTTAACCAGCCTACTAATGGGTCGTTCACCGCGTTCCATACAGCAAAAATAATAAATCCCATACTAGTAAATAAACCATCTAAACCTATCACCCGTTCGTAAAAGAAGAACACATACGCACCAAAGCACATTTGAAAGAATTCACTAACGAACTTCCCGAATCCATAAGAAACCATAGTTCTTTTCGAGTGTTTAATTTCTATTGTTTCTTTTTCCATTTGGTATAACCTTGTTAAAATTTGATTAGTTTTTTATAAAATTTTTTAAATAAATTACTTTACGTTTGGAACTAATTTAAAGTTACATTTTAAATAGGAATTACGAAATTAACAGAAAAAGAAGATAGATTTTTATTCGTGCAGAATCATATCGGAATAATATTCCACTAACAGTGTAATCATTAATTCACCTAATTCCTTAAAGACTTTAACTCTACCCTTGTCCAATCTCCTTAATCGCTTTAGACATTTCCACAATCCAAATTTATCGTTATCTTTAGTACCTAAAGCCTCTATATACTCCCCACCAGCAAGCAAAAATCCACCTAAACCTCCAAGAGGAGGCCATTTATTAAGAGCCGCTTCGAAATCTTTTTCTAACTCTTTATTCATTATCTCAAGTTTTGCTTCATCTAACACTCCTAACGCAGCTCCGAGGGAATGTTCAAAATGACCAGCGTGGGCAATACTTAATAAGATTTGAATTAAAGTTCTCTTAATTTGCCTTGGATTTTCTTCCCCTTTCGCAAGTTCTATTGAAAGCCTACTTACCTCATCCAAGACTCTATCTTCAATATCTTCAGAAAAATCTTCTGTAGTAGAAAAGATTAATTTGTCTAGATTTAGAGCTTCTTGAATTTCTTCAGTAAATTGAACTAGCGGTCTGTTTCCACCGTGTCCAGAATAAATAAAAATACGTGATGTCGGTAAACCCATTTCTTTATAAATATCAATGTGAAATCTTATGAATTTAATTATCTTTGGAACGATTTCTTCAACAGGTATAGATTTGGGCGCCCAATCTTTTGCGACTGAAGTGAAATTATCCGTTGCCCACGGTATGTGTCCGACATAGCGTGCCCCAGTTCTGCACGAGATAAGATGAGCGATTCGTTGGGAATGTAAATCGTCGATGTTTCTCGGTAACGCATACCCATGACCTTCTACCGGATTACCAATGGAAAAAACCAACCATTTCCCCTCGTTTATACCAAATGGACCCCAATCGTCCATTTTCTCCTCAAGCGAAATTCTTTTATTTTTCTGGGACATAGTCAAGATTTAGAAAAAAGTAATAAAAATTTTATCTATTATTTTTTAAGACAACTAAACTTAATTAAAAAGTAGAATGAGAAAGAAATCGGACTGTAAAATCACTCCTCTTCTTTTACCTCTAAATTCATGACTTCAAACTTATTATGAATTATTTCGTAAATCTTGAATTTTCCATCGTCCATTGCGTGCTGGATTAATTCTGTGATTTTTCCCTGGTTAAAGAAACTTTTTTTAACAATTTGCTCCACTTTAGAATAGATTAACTCAGAAATTTTGTAACTGAATCTATTCTCCTTCTTTTCCTTCAAAAGCTCTGATAATTCAAGGTGTTCTTTGTGATCCCAAATATATTGGAGAAGTTCGTCTATACCTTCACCGTTAATTGCGTCAGTTAATACTACGGGTGGTCTATAACCACTTTGAAAGGTGGTATCGTCAAGCATCATTTCAATTTGCACCGCTATATCTTCTCCGCCTAGATCTTTTTTGTTTACATCGTATATGTCTCCTATCTCGATGATTCCGGCTTTTTGCATCTGAATGACGTCACCGTAACCTGGAACTAGAATTACCACAACCGTGTATACTAAGTTGTAAATGTCAAACTCAGCTTGTCCAACCCCAACAGTTTCAATAATGATTATGTCTATTCCAAATGCTTCGTACAACATACTAATGTCGAAAACAGCTCTTGATATCCCTCCCTTATATCCTCTCGACGCAAGGCTGCGCATAAAGACATTAGGATGCAAAGAAATGTTGGTCATACGGACTCTATCACCTAAGAATGCACCTCCGCTAAAGGGTGAGGTAGGATCTACAGATATAATGCCTACAGATTTTCCTTCATCTAAAATTTTTTGAGAAATAGCTCCCGTTAAAGTACTTTTGCCAACTCCCGGAGAACCAGTCAATCCAATGATATAAGAATCGTTATTTATGTCTTCAAAATGCTTGAAAATCTTAAACGCGTTCTCTGGCTCATTTTCAACAATGGTAATTAATCTTGCTAATGCGATTTTATCTTTCTTCTTAAACCTATCAACGAGCGACTCAATAGTCTTATCATCTGTCAAATAGATACATCCTCAATAAAAATTAGCTACAAAATAATAATTTGAGAAAAAAAATATTACATGTCTTTTTTATTTTTTGACAATGGTTTTGATATTCTCGATAAAATCGGTCATCTGAAAAAATTAAGAGGAATTAAATTCCCTCTTTTCTTACTTCTTTTAGAAAAAAGGAGAGAAGAAATGTGATTAACGAAAGAACAGATAATACCATCAATGCCGGAAAATAATCTCCTGATGGAGTAGTGAACCCTTCAAATCCCAGAATGAATAATATCCCACTAATCGAACCTACCACCATAAGCATTCCATTTGAACTTGCTTCAGGAACAGGCACCGTAATATCGACGGTATATTCTAATAAAACAGGACCAACAGACAATAATCCGAACCCTAATAAAAATCCGAAAAGATACAGCATAGCTGTAGAACTCGCAAACGATATCACGAAAAAGGAAACAGCACCAATTACTAACGAAATTTTTATTAATAACTCTCTTATCCGCAATTTATCTGCCAAGGTTGACATTAATATGGCTCCTATCATACCACCCAAAATCAATAACCCTCCGAGATTGCCGACTTCGATAGCTGTTAAGCCCCTAGGTGCAACAATAAGCTCAATATAAGTGGACACCATATTAAATGCTCCAAGACCAACGAAAAATATAACAACTATTATCAAAAACTGCTTATTACGAAAAAGCAATCTTGAACTACCCTTTAACACCGTTTTTTCCGTTTTTATCGTAAGAGAGGGGGGTGTCGGAGGTTTATCACGAGCAATTAATACAAAAATTATTCCAATAATTAACGAATATAACCCATAAATAAACAACATGACTTCAAGGTTGTAGGTTACAACTATGATCGGAGTTAAAACCATACCAAGAGCGACACCTAATAGTTGAGAGTTTACTGAAAGACCGGTTGCTCTCGTGCGCTCTGACTCGGGAAACCAATTTGCAGATAATAATGAAACACTGTTTAGGAAAAACGGCTGACTTACAGATATCGCGATCTGAATGAATAGAACTAAAAAATAATTTGGTCCAGCAAAAACTCTTAGGAATCCAAAAACTCCATTAATCATAGCTCCCAATCCAACACCTATCCTGAAACCAAATTTATTGATAAACCATGTCGCAAAGAACGAAACAGGGATATAAACAATCATAAAAATCGTCGATAAAAAAAGAATCTCAAATTCACCTACATTATAGTAGGTAGCTGCTTCCAACGTTACCGTCGCATAAGAAATCCACATAACCTGCAACGACACATTTCCTAACATAAAAACGATTAAAAGAAACCAGCGATATGTATAAACTTGCACCCTATCTTCAGTCACTTTCTTTTACCTTGATCCCCAGATTCGTATTAGTAAAATAAAATACTTGGATAGAAAAATGTTTACAAGAAAAAAAAGTATTAGATTTGGTATTTTTCTTCAAATTGTCATAAACTTATGAAGAATATATAGATATTCTAGCATTCTCAATTGATTTCATGAATCGTTTCTTAATTTCCACAACAGAAAGGGGCAAAATAGGAACATTTTCATACTCATCTGTAATAATTACGTGAAATAGAAAAGGACCATCGTTTTTTAAGGCAAATCTCAAGTTTTCTGCTAATTGCTCTTCTTTTGATATTATTTTGATATTAGATTCTGGAAACCCATATGCTTGTGCTACGCCGCTTAAATTTACATCGTGTAAAGCGTATGTTTCAGTATTACCGGTGGAGCCCCAAACTCCATTATCCAGAAGTAGTACAATTAAATTCTTTGGTTTTTTGTGAGCTAAGATCGATAAAGACCCAGCATTCATCAATAACCCTCCATCACCTTCAAAACATATAACTTTCGGATTTATATCCTCTGTACTTAACGCGAGCCCAAGCGCTAACGTATAAGAATGTCCTAGACACGATGTAAGATAGAAATTTCTCTCTCTATCCTTTAACCTATGTAATTCTCTGCTTGGATGACCGATATTCGAAACAACAAATTCATCTTCTATTTGATTTATAACTTCAGAGATCGCTTTACGTCTGGTCATAGTGGCTTGGATTTTTTTTATTGGAATCGCGTTACCCTTGAAATTCCTTGTTATGTTTTTCTTACTTTCAATTCTATAAAGAGGTTTAGAATAGTCAGGTTCCACTAATAATGCTATACTTCGTCCTTTATCATATTCTTCTAATAAATCTTGGAACTTTTTAAGATCCGAAATAACTTTAACAGAACAATGTTTAAATCCAACTAAATTAAGAATTTCTTTTGATTTTGAGCCAACCGGCTTTTGAGCATCAACTTTTTCATTCTCTAATCCACGGTGACTTATAATTAATACATTAGGAATTCTATATGAACCATTAAGAGGACTATTTAACGAAAGCATCTGGGTTACCATATTGCCTAAACCTTGGCTTTGAATTACCATCGCGGTTTTTCTACCTCCAAGATAAGCTCCAGCGCTCAGTGACACTCCGCTTTCTTCCCTTACAAGGGGAGTATGAATCAACGGATTATCTGCATTTCCTATAATTTCTCCATCAAGCTCTTCAAGCCTTTGTATCAGTTTTATATTATGGGAGCAAGGTAGACTAGAATAGAAGGTTATACCATGCTCAGAACACATTTTAAAAATTTCTTCATAAATATCCATTAAAACATCATCTTTTTGTTCGGTAAATAAGATTATTGTCCAAATTATCTAAATATCTACAAATTTACTAGGCAAAACGAAATCAACGTTGATGTTGCCTAAATAATTAGATAACTAAATTTACTTCTTTTTTCTTTTTTTAATATAGGTATATAGTAAAATGTGATTACAATAATTCAATGTTGTATGAGGATTCCCTAAAGGTGATATTAAAGGAATTGCCTAAAAGTTTAAAACGCGAGAAATAATCTTTAACCTATACTTAACAATACGAAGTGTTAATTTATGACACAAGGAATAGAATATGAATTTGAAGTGAGGAAGAAACCTACTTTTTCGTATATAGAAATAGCGCTAAAGAAGGGGCAGACGATCCAATGTGAAGGAGGGACGATGATATTTTTCGATCCTACGCTAGAAATTTCTACGAAGAAGGCATCGAGTGGTTTTTTAAAATCGTTGAAACGGGTGCTTGCTGGAGAGACTTTTTTTATGAATACTTTTAACGCTCTGGACGACGGTAGTTTGGGTTTAGCCCCGGCTTTCCCTGGGGATTTAATGCATCTTTCGTTAAAACAAAACGAGAGCTGGATTTTATTTAGTGGATGTTTTGTTGCGAGTTCCGTGCATTTTGAAACGCAAACAAACTTTTTAGGTTTAAAGAGGTCATTTTTTGGTGGCGAAAGAGCGTTTTATTTGCAGATAGACGCGTTAAACGGTCCTGGCGATTTATTTATTGGTTCGATGGGAGCCTTTATGGAAGTAACATTGGAAAAAGATCAACTATTTAATTGCGATAATGGTCATCTGGTTGCCATGGAATCAAGCGTTTCGTTTGATATCAAAAAGGTCGGTGGTTTGAAGTCAACGTTCCTATCTGGAGAAGGCGTTGTTGCTCAATTAAAGGGTCCTGGTAGAGTTATAATGCAATCAAGAAATCCACGCGAATTCGCATTATGGTTGTATAACTTCATGCCGAAACCACAAAGGACCTCTTAGGTAGATTGGAAAGATATATAAATTTATAATTAAATTACTTTTTTTATTTTAATGAGTATTTTTTCAGGAAAAACTAGTTTTTAATAGTGGCGATCGTCTCCTATTATCTGCGTCATTTTGTTATTATTTTGATAAAATAAGATTGGTCTAATAATGTTTAAGCATATATCAAACTCCAACTAAATCATTTTTTTTATTAATTACATCAATATTATATTCATTTTAATTCAAAACTTTATTATCGTGACAATGTGAATGGACATATTTATAGTGGTTTGAACAATATTGGCACATTAAACGAAAGCTCTCTCCATTCTGCCCTAAAATTATGGTGTAAAGAACCAGGGGATCAACTCGAGACACCAATTGATAACTTCGTAATAGACATTGTAAGAAAAGATCTCTTAATTGAGGTACAGACCAAGAACTTTTTTACGATTAAGAAAAAACTCGAAACTTTACTGAAAAATCATAGAGTTCGGCTAATCCATCCTATTGTAAAAGATAAATGGATTATTACCATAGACCAGCAATCAAAGAAGATTATCCGCAAGAGATTATCTCCAAGACATCAATCGTATTTAGATATTTTCGAGGAATTGATTCGAATTCCAGATTTAGTTTCAAACTCTAATCTCACAATTGAATTAGTCTTAGTTCAAATAG
>JAHQWP010000149.1 GCA_029856235.1 Promethearchaeia archaeon | reverse complement strand
GCTATAGGGTATCCAAATGAAATATTGCTTTTTATAGGAGCTATTATAATATTAGTCGTATTCGGTATAGTAGCATTGTTATTGTGGATTTCAGCATATGAAAAATATGAATCCCGTCCAATTAGGACCAAATCCGAAGTTTTAACAAAGGAATCAAATATTGAAGGTGTCATCTCTCTTCCTAAAACTGTCAAATCGATTTTTGAAGATCAAAGCTCAGTTTATTTCCAGCAGGGTCAGGAGTTTGCTAAAAACAATCAACTAAATAAAGCCTTAGAATTTTATAACAAGTCTTTAGCGACATTTTCTGGTTCTCCAACAGTTTTATTCGAAAAGGCATCCGTCTTGTTACAGCTTAATAGATTTTCAGAAGCTTTTGAATGTGTGAATAAAGTCCTGGACTTCCAACCCAATAATTTTAAAGCTCAGAAATTAAAAAATACTTTACTTAATTTAGGAGTAGATCTCAAATTTTGACCCTCCAAATATCCATTCCGTATAATTAGTATTATATGAATCTGCTTCACAAGCTACAGTCGAATCTATAAAACAAAACCCTACAGAAAAAGCCATTATAAATACTAAAATAATTGAAATTTTTCTCACTCGCATATGGCTTCTCCTATTCAAATGGTAAAAAATTTGGTTAAAGTTAGTATGCTAGAGTAAGAAAATAGCGATTTAAGCCCCTTGTTTTCGTGTTTTTTTCCTCCTTTTTGACTTAATTACCAAATATTCGTAACTTGAATTTTACTAGCATTTTAACATGTTCCTGAATGAAACAATTGAAAATCATAATTTTCTAACTTAAATTCAGTAGGTTAAAATAGATATACTCAAATTATATTTATATAAAAATAATATTTTATTCTTTGAATTTATTTAAATTTACTTTTTAACATGACATTCTATGAACTGTCTGTCATTACCAACACGGGATATCCTTATTATAATATAAATTTGAAACTTCCTCCTAATGGTTCGAGTATATTATTAAGATTTTTTGATTTTACACATAAAAATTTAGAAAGGGTTTCTAAATTGGATCCTGTTAGTATGTTTGAACTTAATGCGGGATTGGTTTCTGCATTATTTGAATTTGCTAGAAATATTGATAAAAAAATTGAAATTCTTGAATTCAGATCGGGCAAAAAAGTTGTATCAGAAAATAATGGTAGAAATTATGAAGGTGATGTATTAATCACAACTCAAACAGAACCTTATTTACTTCATAAATCTGTCAAGGAAAAAATAAAGCTAATTTATGACACGGTAATTGCTACTAAAATTCCACTTGATTCAGCTTTAGAATTACTACAAAATGAAGAAGATAATATAATAGATATATTGACCGATTCAGAAGCTAGGAAACGTATAATAGTGCATGAAAGTGAAATCGATCACTTAGCAAATGAATTTTTAGCTGAAATGAATAGCTATGGTTTACACGGGATCTGTATTTCTTCCTTCGATTTATCGCCTATCGCAGTTTATGGAAATAAATATTCATTGAATGATGTAGATGTAATATTAAGAAACATTGGCATATTTCCTAATATTTTACCTCTTGAATGGATTTATCGACAATCTTATATCTTAGAAGAACCAATTTGGGTGTATATAATAAAATCAGGAGTTGGTCCGACTATTCACGGATTGTTTGAGCCCTATTTCTATTTGTTATTTGCGGATCCCCAATCTTATTTAGGAGAATTCCCGGGAAAACTTGCAGCAAAATTTAACCAGATTCTAGGATAAATATAGAAACAATATTGTTATTCATTTTACTTGTTAAATGATATTTCAGCAGCTTTAATTATCTCATATAGGGATTTAGCTTGAAGAGATGCACCTCCAACTAAGCCTCCGTCAATATTCTCTTTTTTAAATAACTCGTTTGCATTAGTTGGTTTAATCGAACCTCCATATTGAATTCTGACAATTTCTGCTGTCTTTTTATCATAGTTACTAGCTATTAGTTCACGAATAAAAATATGAATCTCTTCAGCCTGTTCTGGAGTAGCTGTTTTACCTGTGCCTATAGCCCAAATTGGTTCATAGGCTATAGTAACGTTACTAAGTTCTTCACTCTTTAAATCATTAAAAGTTAGGTCAAATTGATTTTCAATTACTTCTTTTGTTCTACCAGATTCCCTTTCTTCTAGATGTTCTCCTATACAAACAATGGGATTTAAATTAGAATTTAAAGCTTTTTTCAATTTTTTGTTAATTAAATCATTAGTTTCATTAAAAATGTCCCTTCTTTCGCTGTGACCTAGAATAACATATTTGCACCCTAGATCTTTTAAGAACTCTGGAGAAATTTCGCCTGTAAAAGCACCCATTTCCTCATAATACATATTTTGTGCTCCAACCATAATGTTTGTGTTCTTAACAGTTTGGATGGTCGAGAATAAAGCTGTGAACGGTGGAGCTACTACAATATCGACAGATTTTATTTTCTTCACCAAAGGAATTAATTCTTTAAGCATTTTGGTTGCTTCTGAGGGTGATCCCTTGTTCATTTTCCAGTTCCCACCAATAATTGGATTTCTCAATTTAATTTCACTCCTTTATATTATTTATTATACTTAGATAAAACTCAATTACTATTTCAATTTAAGCTTTAACAGCTGAGAACAAACCTTAACAAAATTTTTTTATAAAAAGAGAAAGGAAGAATACTATTCTTCTTTTTTAATTTTTTCTGCTAATTTTGTAGCTTTTAGAAGTTTTTTTACCTCATCTACATCAGGAGGTATAACTTTGGGTAAACCAAGTTGATCTCTTCTTCTTTCTATAGCAGGCTGCATAGGTATAGCTTTTCCATTTTCTAAGATTGCAGACGCTTGGGTAGTGTAGTAATCGGGAGCTTCACCTTTTTCAACGCTTAGATTTTTTAAAATGGTAAAAATTTCTGTGAGTTCAACTTTCTGAGGGCATACTTCATCACAAGTATCACAAACCGTACATCCCCATATATTAAATGCATTTTCCTTACCAAAGATTTTTTCTTTTAACCCAAGAAGAGCATCCAAAATTAATCTCCTAGGATTATAACGACCATTTGTTACTTGTGCCACAGGACAAGCACCACTACAAGTAGCGCATTGATAACAATAAGCTAAGGTACTACCTATGTCAGATTTGATAATTTGATTTCGAAATTCAAAATCTATAGTTGCCATAATTATTTATTTAGTTTTTTAAACTTATATTAATAAAACTTATCCTTAAATTTTAAATTAATTCTTTTTATCTTAACGTAAAGAAAAGGCTCAATTTCTTTAGCAAATCAGAAAATAAAAAAAATTCAAAAAATTTTTAGCATTTTCTCTTGGAGATGAATTTAATTATTTCTTATAATGATTTAATTCATTTTGGCAACTAATTCTCTAATAGTATCTTCACTTCCCGCCCCTATCATTATTCCGTCTCTTACTAAGGGTTGGCCTTGAATTTCAATGATTCCATTGTATAAATCCCCATTTTTGAAGAAAATCAGAGTAGGAATGGCAGTTATGTTAAATTTATTACCTAGAGGCCTATTTTGGTCCAGATCAATCTTAATTAACTTAAACAATCCTTCATCATTAAGCTTTTTCAGTATAGGTGAAACAAATTTACAGGGACCGCACCAAGTTGTAAAAACATCTATTAAAACGTTCCCTTCCTTCATATCATCAGTAATTTCGATACCAAAATCTTTCAATTCTTCGATTCTCGTCATATTCATCAATTTAGAATTTTGAAAAAGTTAGAATTTTTAACTTATATGATTATTATATTAGTTAAATTAAATATTTAATTGCTTTTATTAGTATCATTTATAAAACATTAAGCCATCTTCGGGAAAAGTCGTGTATTTTTTTTCACAGCCAATAGAATTAGAAAGAATTTCGACTAATCAATTTTCAAAAAGGGTGAAAGAAAAAGAATTATTTATGATTCCTCCGTACTTTTGTCTGCAATTACTTTTAATTGTTCGATTAACCAGCAAATTTCTTCGTAAGTTGAAGATGATTCGAAAATTTCTTGCGTTTTTCTCTGTATTTCGTTTTTTAAGGCTTTATTTGGGCCTTTATTAAGATCCAATTGTATCTCAGCTAAAAGGTGACATAAATTTTTGTAAGATATATTTTGTTTTGATAGTTTATGCGCAGCTAATGTTATTTCTCCTTCTAAATCTGGAGTTATTCCCGCTTCTATTAGCTCCAAAGTTTCTTCAAATTGAATTTCCAATTCTGGTCTTCTCGTTAAATTTTGTTTTTTAATTTCCCCCTTCTTTAGAGCTTCCTTTATAGGTATAAATGCCCCGTATTCTTTATTTTGTGTAATTATTTGAATATTAACTGTATTTTCATTTTTTTCATTTCTCAGCTTTGTTTTGTCTATTGATAAGTCTCTTCTTTTCTTAGTTATATTTGATCCAAACCACAGATACATTGTTTTAGAATCGTCAATTAAAAACACTTCATCCTCTTGAAAATCGGCTTTATTTATCTTCTTTAATCCTCCCCTAACGCCAACGCTATATAATTTCATATGCAATTTCATCTCAACTAATTTCTATAGCTAATAATGAATAAAACTAGTAGCTTTAAGAATAAACAAAAAATTTAATCCTTATATTTTCAAGGATTTTTCTGTTAAAATTTCTACTTTTATATTAGGATCTTTCTTTCCCATAATGTCCTTAAATGAATCCAGATCCTTACCCCAGTTGTGCATAGGAACAACTATTTCAGGTTGGATATCTACAGCAGCATCAGAAGCTTCTTCAAAATCCATAGTGTAGGTCCCTCCACATGGAAGCAACGCAACTGTTATTTTCCTATCCTTAAGATTCTTCATTTCTGGGATTCTTTCTGTATCGCCAGCATGGTATACACTTTTACCGGCCGATTCTATTATAGTTCCCGTCCAATTATTACTTTTTGGGTGTGTAGCTTTCTTTATTGTATATGCAGGAAACAGTTCTATAGTAAAGTCTTTATAAGCGAACTCTTCTCCGATTCTTAAAGCTTTACCATCAAATTTTTTTAAGCTACTCTCAATGCTCGCAGGACCTAACAAAATTGTGTCGTCCCCCCAAATCTTCTTAATATCTGATCTCGAAAAATGATCTCCATGGGTGTGAGACGAGACTATTATATCAGCTTTTTCTTCTCCGTCTTTAATATTATAAGGATCTAAATAGATAATCCTACCGCTAAACATCTGTATTTTAAAACAAGCGTGTTCCAACCAAAATATTTCCATTTGAGCGTCCATATATATTACCTCGATTTTTTTTAAGAAATTTAAATTATCATATCTTAAAAAGATTTATTAGATTATAATTCTACCTTGAAAAACATACTAATCATCTATAAATTGAATTGAAAATATTAATATTGATGGTTTTTTTCCATTAATTATTCAAATTTTTATGCCTAAAATGGAAGAATGATGAATATAACAAGAGAAGATCTGCTGCAGTCAGATGCTACTATGAATCAAATGCGTAATATGGTATATCATTTAGAGAGATTTATGAAGATTAATGGTATTTCTGGAACTAGAGAAAATTTAAGGCGAATGGGGCGAAATATAGCCCGAACTTATATAAAATATTGGAAACCAATTGATCATGTTAATAAAGCTAATATAAGTGATGTAATAACTACTATATATAAAAAGGTCTTAAATAGCTCCGTTTCAGTAGAACTTGATGAAATTAATATAATTATTATGGTAAGAGATAATGACTGTTCGTTATGTAAATATCAATTTAACGATATTAATGTTGCAGGATGTGAAATAATCGCAGCAATGATATCAGAAATTATAGCTTGCATTAATAACGAAAAATCTTCGTTTATGCTACAACCACTTGAAATTATAGAATCCCGAACGTTTGGAAATAAATCTTGCATTCATAGCTTTGAATACAAAGAGGGAGGTGCACAATAATGGGAGCAGTTCAATGGTTATTAAAAAAGGTTACTAAGGTTTTTGGAAGGAATACGAATTCCCTCTTTTATGTTCTCCTTTATCGTGAAATATTGAAGGAGATAAATGAAATTACAAAAAATGAAGAAGACAGCATTATCATTCTTAGAGAGATCGGGAAAAAGTCTGCAACGGAATCATGCGAACGTCACACCGCTGTTTTTAAATGGATGCCTGGGAGCCCGAGAAAAGTAATAGAATATTTTGAACTTTTGTGGGTTGTTGTATTTGGAAAGGAATTGAAAGATGGGGATTTAACATACGAGGAACTTCCTAAAGAAGGCTCGGAAGGTAACGATTATATTGTCAATATAAAAACCTGTCCACTTTGTGCTGGATATGGGGTTGATGATGAAGATTCTTTCCAATTTCAAAAAGTAAGTAATGATGATAGTGAAGGTCTTGCATGTGGTTTGACAGGAATGTTAGAAAGTGTTGCAAATTTCATACTTAAAATGAAAAGAAGCGATTATAGAATTAGTATAGTAGAAAAGAAGTGCTTAGCGAAAGGCGAAGACCATCTTCAATTTATTTGTAAAATTTATGATATATTGGAATGGAAAGAGCTTAATTCCGTTAGAATTCAAGATAAAATTAAATCTGGAGTTAAATTTGAGGAATCTATAGAAGATGATGTTGTTCAAGAAACCAAATTAGACATTATTGATAAACTTCAAGAAGTCTTATCTCTTGATAAAATTGAGGAATTACTGGATGAACCCTTAGAGGGTGTTAAGCGTAAAGTTGCAGAGATCATTGAAGACAAATTAAACATGGAAACTGAACACTTTTTTGATTATTTTAAAAATTATGAGGATGATCTTCTTAGAATCATTGGTTACCTCGCAGTTCACTTACTTAATGAATATGGTGGATTAATCGAAAAAATTTTAGAGAATACCACATTTGCTAAAATAGCAGGGTATCTTTTTAAGCAGTTAAGAGAATTTGTCTTACTTTTCATTCCCATTGATGTCATCAACGATTACCATCAATTATTAATAAGTTTTCTTGATGGGTTAGCTCCGCCTGAAATGGTCGAGAATGTAAAGCAATTTTCGGGAAAAGATGATATTAATTTTCTCTTTGAAGGAGCTCAAATGGCACTTGAAAATTTAGGTATTGATTTTTCAGAGATAAAAGATAATGTCTGGGAAGAAATAAGAAGAGAAAGGGAGAATGGTTTAATTTCTTCGGATCAGTCAATGCTGGAAAAAACTGAAGAAAACATCCCAAAAATTATTAAGATTTTCCAAGAAATTCTGATGTTGTTAAGCGATATTTTAACTCTTCCAATAAGAGTACTAATTTCTGAAAGCCATTATGGTCTGAAAACAGCTATAAATTCTATAGTTTCTGAAGAAGAAGGGTTGTTCGGAAGCATAAAAGATAGAATTGATACAATATTTGATTATGTTCAAGAAATTAGGCAATAATAAAAAAAAGAAAAATTTAATTTTTTTTTTGATGTTTTCTAAGTTTTTAATCCTAAATACATAAAAAGTGCAAATGTCATCATAACTACTCTTACAAAACCAATAGCAACAGGTAGAGTAAGTATAGAGTCCAATGCTCCACAGACAACGAAAATTATAAACGCTAAAGCTAAGTAAATAAATTTCTTTCTTAATTCCCCAGTGGCTTGTTTTGCTTTTATTAAGAAACCAATACCAAGAAAGACTAGAGCTGTTACGAGGAACAAGGCAACTAATAAAAATGTTGGATGAGTTCTAATAAAACTAGCATCAATTAACCCCTCACCTGGATTATTAAGCGTCCATGTGAAGGATTGGTCTGTTTGGAACCATAGAAAGTATTCAAATATAATACCTAATACGATAAATGCTCCGACTAATATCCATTTTTTTTTGGGTATTAAAAGTTCGCCACCAAGATACATTGCAACAACTAATACTGGAGCTACCCATGTATAACTCAGCAATGAATATAATTCAATTGGTGTTATGTTAGTACTTGTGAAAGTAACTAGAATAAAGTCTAGAAAAGGACCAAGCCATAGAAAGCCAACGAAAAGCATAGTCAATGCAGCAAATGTTAATAGTTTTGCTTTTAATTTTATTGATTTATATAACGATAATAATGCAAAAATTGTAGCTGATAAAATAATACCCGTTGCCGTTAATCCATCTAATAATCCTAATGCGTCAACCATATCAATATCCCTTATTTTTTTTTAGTTTTGTTTTAAATTTATATATAATATTGTGTATTTTGTATTTATAATTACTTCTCGATTAATATTTATCTTTTTATATTAATATCGTATTTTGGTCTAATTTTGTTTAAGAAACTCTTTATTTTAAAAAAAGACATTTTATATAAAAGTTGAAATAATTAGTATTAATAAAATTTATTTCTAAAAATTCAAGAGAAACTTTAACATTTTAGAGGTTTTAAATTGAAAAATCATGCAAAAAAAGCTGTTATGAAATTATCGATTTTTGTACCGCTCGCTATTATCATAATGACAATCTTTTCAATGCAATTAATGGGAATACCACCTTTAGGCAACCTATTATTACCTGGAAACGGCGTATGGAAAGTTCCGGGAGAGCTTCCGACGGCAGAAAGGTTAAATGTGCCTGGGTTAAGAGGTGAAGTCAACATTATTCGTGATGATTGGGGTGTACCTCATATTTATGCCGAATACGAAGAAGATCTCTTTTTTGCCCAAGGTTATTGCCACGCTCAAGACAGGTTATTTCAAATGGATATGTGGCGACGTCAAGTGAAAGGGGGATTGTCAGAAATTTTAGGAGAGAGTATGTTATCCGGAGATAAAATCGCGCTTGCAAGGGGTATGTTGGATTCAGCTATTAAAACCGATCAATTATTAAGAAAGATGTATGCTAATGGGACACTTGATTATTTCAGTTCATTTGAAAGGTACGTTGATGGAATTAATCTCTACATTGAGTCCCTAAACGGTTTTAAGCCGTTAGAATACCATTTAACTGATTTCAAACCTACTAAATGGACGTCTATTGATTCTTTATGTCTAGTACAGGAAATGGCAAGACAGATGTCTTGGAGCTATCACGATTTAGAAAGGTATGTTACTTTACAATCTTTAAACTACACATATTATAACGAACTTTTTGGAGAACCTTTACCATATCAAATACCAATTGTTCCTGATTACGGGGATTACCCACAAAGTCCTATGAAAGCGGGAATTGATTTGAAAATTAATCCTACTTTAAAATCAGAAGTTTTAAACTTGCTCGAAAGTATTCAAGAAATTGAATCCGAGAAATTTCTAATTGAGAATCAAAAAGACCAAATAATCGGTTCAAATAATTGGGTTGTAAACGGCACTTTAAGTAATACTGGAGCGCCTATCCTCTGTAACGATATGCATCTTGTTTGGTTAATGCCAGGAGTGTGGTACGAACAGCATTTAAGAGCAGAAGATACTGGATTTCATGTCTATGGGTTTAATATACCTGGTTTACCTGGTGTTGCAGTAGGACATAATGAGAGAGTTGGTTGGGGGTTTACTAACACGGGATACGATGTTATCGATTGGTATTATTATAATAAGGATGGACCAAATAATTATATTTACGACGGAGTTTCAACGCCTTATACACAGAAAACATATAATATAAAAGTGAAAGATCAAGAACCTATTACCTTCGTAGTTAACTATACCGTTCATGGTCCTGTCTTCAGTGATTTTGTTGATTATGGACTATCTTCATCCTTAGGAGACATTGTATTAGCACCAAAGTGGACTGCGCACGGTTATTTTTTCAACATTCTTGGCGGTGAAGGGTTTGTTCGAGCAAGCAATAGGGCAGAATTTGACGAAGGTTCAAAATATTGGACTCTTCTTGCTCAAAATATTGTATACGCCGATGTAGATGGAAACATTGCAATTAGACCAACAGGTAAAGTGCCTATTAGAGACGATTCCAGAATTCCTCCAGGACATTTTGGAAATGGAACGCTCCCATATAACGGTTCAAACGGTGAAGGAGAATGGATTGGATACATCCCCTTTGAAGAATTACCTAATTCTCTTAACCCATCGCAAAAATATCTAGCTTCCGCAAATCAAATTGTCGCAGGACCGGAATACAAGAAATATTTCTTACAAGACGGATATGCTGATGGATATAGAGCAAGAAGAATAAATGAACTTCTTTCGAAAGCTGTTGATGGATCTGTCAGTATAGACACTATGAAAAATATTCAAAACGATGTGAATTCAACTGCAGCGAGAGCTTTCGTTCCAGAGCTCATCGAAGTTATACACGATTATTATGGTTCTACAATTCCAACGAAAATCAATAATGTTCTCACAGTGTTAGAAAACTGGGGTTTTATAATGGATAAAGATGAAGGTGCCCCAACAATTTATCGTAAGTGGAGAGATATATTCCAAGATTTAACATTTGAGGATGAATCCACATTATATGAGATTAATATTCGCTCTAGACTTGTTGTATTAGAGTACTTAATGAAAGAAAATGAAACCTCTCATTGGTTCAATGATGTTTCCACACCTGAAGATGAAACAAGAGACGATATTATGATGCAAGCATTGAATGCCACTATAGACTGGTTAGAAGATTTTTACGATTCAGAAGACCCCACAACTTGGAGGTGGGGTGATCTCCATAAACTTTACTTCACCTCTCTTACTCAGTTAGATTTCTTAAGCAAAGGTCCTTATGAAGCCGATGGTGAAGGGTATACTATCAACCCTTCTGGAGTAAACATTGATAATGGTGTAGGATATGCAAGGGGTGGAGCTTCTGAAAGATTAATTATCGACTTTAGTAACTTAAATAATTCTTTAAGCGTAATTCCATCCGGTCAACGAGGTCTTTCAAATTCAAAGCATTATTCAGATCAGCTAGAACAACTTTTCTTGAAAGGAAAATATCACTATCAATACTTTACGAACACCGCATACAACTTTCCTACAAGCGCACTTGAATCAAAATTATTTTTCTTTCCAACTGGAGGTTAAAAACATGGAAGAAGATATCAGAAATTTCTATATAAGTGTATTTGTAGCCATTTGTCTCACTATGCTATTGACCTTAATTCCAATTTGGCAGCTAATAATTATTCCAGGTATCATTGCAGGGATGATTAATAAATCCTTAAAACATGGAGTATTAAGCGGTTTTTTAGGAGTAACTCTCTCCTGGGGACTATACATTTTAATCGGAACGATTTCCAGAAATGTTTATGCATTGCTTGATCAACTTGGAGGCTTAATCTTTGGAGAGGGTTTTGGGTGGGCATTTATAGTACTAATACTATTATTAGCAGCAATTTTTGGAGCTATTGGTGGAGGAATTGGTAATGGTGTTATGGCACTAATTAAGACATATCTTGAAAAACATCCTTCTAGAGATTCAAATGCAGAATAATTGTAAATTATAGAAGAAAACCGAGAATTAACCTTTTTTTTCTTTTTATTTCAGGTTTAAAGTTTGTAATTTGAAAAAACAAATTAGTTTTCTAATCTAAAAGGGAAGCAATTCTATTGGAAACGCTTTGGATATTTAGAAACACCATTCCTAAACTAGAATTAGGACTACACAAAGTGCATAAAATAGCGTTCTCACCTGCTTTAGAGAGGATTATAATTCCGTTTAAACCCTCGATAAGAATCCTTTTTAATTCACCCCTATCAAGTTCCTCAACTGCTCGTTCTGAAACGCTCTGAATCGCAGCAGACATGGCCGAAACAATTCCATCATTCACATTTCTGCTTAAAACGGAACAAATTGGGAGCCCTTGAACACTAACTATGGCGGAACCTTCTATGTCACTATTCACCGCAGAAAGTTTTCTTAGTAAATCCGTGAGCTCACTAATATTTTCAGACAACCATTACTGCCTCCCTAATTTTTGACGAAGGTTTTATTAACTTAAATGTATTTTCACTCAATTATAAATCAACCTAATGAGTGATTAATTCATAACTTATATGATCTATTAAAATTAACTTTATTTAATTATTAATGTTTACCTTATTTTTTCTATTTTATTAAGTTTAATATCCTTATTTAAAAAATATTTTTATCAACTTTTACATTACTTATTTTAATGACTGAGAATAATAATTTAAAAAATCAATCTGCTAAAAAAACCAATCAAGAAGAAGCAGATAAAGAAGAAGAAGAGAAAAAATATAAAATCGAATCTCTAATTAAAGCGGGAAACATTGCTCAAGAAGTAAAAAAATTCATTAAACCGCAAGTAAAGGTTGGAACGAATGTTTTCGATTTAGTAAATAAAACAGAAGCTAAAATTATCGAATTAGAAGGAGGTTGGGCATTTCCCGTTAATGTGAGTATAAATAATATCGCTGCTCACTACACTTCTCCAATAAAAGATGATGAACTTACTATTGAAGATGGAGATATCGTTAAAATCGATTTAGGTGTGCATATTGATGGATACATTGTAGATACTGCTTTCACTAAAAGTTTTAGCGATGATACAGCTCTTGAAAACATCATTCAAGCAACAGAAATCGCTTTAGAAGCTGCAAAAATGATGGCTAAACCTAAGATAAATACTAAAGAATTGGGTAAAAAAATTGAAGCTATCGTAAAAGGTTTTAAATATAATCCAATTAAAGAACTGGGCGGACATCAAATTGAAAGGTGGGCGGTTCATGGAAAAAAACAACTTCCCGAATTAGGTACTCAAGGTGGCGATATAATGGAAGAGGGTGAAGTTTATGGTTTAGAGATATTTGCATCAACGGGAGAAGGTACAGTTCACAATACTAATTCATCCTATATTTACGAATTGAATCCATATGCAGGAAGAGTACCATTACGACGGAAAACCTCTAAACAAATTTTGGGACATATCAATAAGAATTATAAAACTCTACCTTTTGCAGAAAGATGGTTGGCAAAAGATTTTAGAATGGGAGTTGCATTTGGTCTTCAAGAGCTAATTCAGCAAGGAAAAATACAAGTACATTATGTATTAGCTGAACAGAAAGGAGAATTCGTTGCGCAAAGCGAAGAAACGATATTAATAACTGAAGATGGATTTAAACAGCTCACATAACAATTTGAGTTTTAATTAGAATCTTGTTAGATTTCATATGAAAAAGCTAAAAATTTGTTTGATCTCTTTAACAGTATCTCCTGATAGTGCTGATGGAGAAGCTAAAGTAATCAGAGCACTTTTTGAATATTTGAAACAACAAGGTCATGAAGTAACACTAATTACTGGTAAGTGGAACAAGGATTTAGGAGAACCAAATATAATCCAATTTACTCTCATCAAAAGAAGGTTTTTTTGGGTTCCTCACTTTTATTATAAAGTAATTAAATACTTAAGAACTAATAATTTCGATATTATACACGCGAACAGTCCTAAAGCCGCATTACCAATCGTATTAGCAGGACGAAAAAGTTTCATTTGTACGATTCATGATTTTACCCCTTTTGAAACAAAACTTACAAAAATACCCATAGAAAAACTGTTAATAAAATTTGTTTCAAAGAGAGCTACAATAATAACTACTGTTTCAAATTTTGTTAATAGGCAATTCCAACGGTATATTCCAAGAATCACTCAAAATAAAATTGCAACCATATATAATGGTATCGAAGAGAAATATAAACCTTATCCTGTCGAAGCTCAAAAATTAAAGGAAAAATTAAAGATTCAAGGACCTGTGTTGTTGTATATCGGAAGAATTACACCTTACAAAGGAGTAGCTGATATAATAAAAGCCTACGGAATAGTTAAAACTGAAATTCCTAATGTTAACTTAGTCATTGGGGGGAAACCAGATTATCTGATGGAAAAGGAATACAAAAATTGGAAAGAAATCTATAAAGAAGTTCTATTTATGGGATATTTACCCGAAGATGAAGTACCTTATTATTTTTCAATGGGAGATATTTTTCTTACTTACTCTTCATCATCCGAAGGATTTGGTTTAACTCCTTTAGAAGCTATTTCCTGTGGAACTCCCGTTATATGTTCCTCAATTTTAGTATTTAGAGAAATATTAAAAGACAATGCCTTATTCGTCCCTCCAAGAGCCCCTCTAAAATTAGCCGAAAAAATAACGACTCTACTCAACGATAATGAATTAAGGAACAATCTAGTAGAGAACGCCCAAAAATTTGTTAAAAAATTTAGCTGGAACACAGTTGGAAAAAGATTAGAAAAGGAGTATATAAGATTTTTGAATTTCAAAGATTAATCAATTAAATTCTCCTTAACAAATTTAAAACAGATATCGTTTGGGTTTTCAAACTTTTTGATCTTCTCTTTGAATGAATTACTAAACCTATCAGTATTTGGCTTTGATGAGATAATTTCAATAGACTTCTTTACGATATCTTCGCACTCTTTTATATGCATCAAGGGAAAACCATTGTTGATTAAGAAATGTTCTTGGGGGGCTGAATCCCCTGGAAAATATTCTATACTCGGTACATTTAAGAGGCTAGACTCACGAACAATTGTTCCCCCTCCACTGATTACTAAAGCACTGTAATAACATAAATCCACCATATCAGGCATGTACCTTGCAATTACAACGTTGGAATTATTAATATAATTTCTTAACTTCTTTTTAAGAAATGCCTCTTGTTTTTCCGTCCTAACGATTAAAAAATACTTCAAATCTGGAAATTTCGTAAAAATGGGTGGAAAGAATTGACTAATTAGTGACTCTTCTGGTTTAAGCTTATCAATAAAATAACTAGCAAAGCTAGGTTCACTACGAATAATTACGAATTTACCTTTTTCTAAGGTATGTTTGTCAAGAATTTTAGGATTAGGTTCGTATTCTGAAAGCCAAGCAATTTCATCTATACCGTTGTATTTGATCAATTTATCCGGATTGGCGTGAAGATTAATATACAATTCTTCAGGAACACACGCTGGAATTATTATCTTATCTAAATAAGGAAATATTAATTTACACACTGGAACGTTTCGTGGTTCATCGTTATAACCTATTGAAGGAATTTTTAATCCGTATGAGATTCTGGCACCCTCCACGGAAGAAAATGTGATAAAATAATCCGGTTTAAACTTAGAAACAAAGGGAAATAATTCGGCCAAACGGAATATATAAGTTTCCAATTTATCTTCTAATTTTTCGCCACCGTGTTTCCCTACTTTCTGATAATTAATATTTAAATCATCTAAAATTTGAAAAGTTGAATCGTAATCTCTAGCAGTAACTAAAAGCTCTGCATCTTCCCGTTGAAACTTCTTTAACAGAGAATAAAACATAATTGCTGTTTTTGGTTCTTCGATATCAATCCAAATTTTTTTATTAATTAAACTCATTTTTCACACATTTTATTTAAAATAAATTCGAACAATTAATAGAATTAGGGCTTTAAATAATTATTTCCAATCTTCAGGTTTTTTCTTTAATAATTTAGCAGGATTTCCTATAACGATATCGTTCTCATTAGTGTTCTTTGTAACCACACTACCCGCTCCAACAATAGTTCCCCTTTTTAATGTAATTCCTGGTAAGATTACTGAGTTAGCTCCTAATGAAACATCATCTTCGATATTGGGGCCAATTAAATCGTAAATTTTACGCATCATATATTTATCATTTGTTAATTTACTAAATGGTCCCATAAAAACATTGTTTCCAATTTTACAATATAAGGGGATATAAACTCCCGTTTGAATACTTACATTTTCTCCAATAATTGTATTTCCATCAATAACCGTGTTTGTACCTACTATTGTATTACTACCTATAGTAGTTTTCTCTCTAATCATAACATTATGTCCGGTTTGGCATTTTTTACCAATATTCACTTCTGAGTAAATTATCGTACCCGCTCTAATGGTGCAATCTTCTCCGATCGTAATTAAAGGACTTTCATAATCGGTTATCTCCTTCTTATCTTTTACTATTTTTGATAAATCACTTCTTTGTGGATGCCCAACGATGCAATTCTCACCTACATATGTACCTGCTTGAATCAATGCTTTTCCATAGATCTTGACGCCCTTTGAAATATAAACATCACTCTCAATTTTAACTCCCTTCCCAATTGCTGTATAACTATCAATATATGCATTTTTATGTACAACTGCGTATTGATGTATAAAAGTGTTATAATTTCGTTCTAGATTCATTTAGTAGCTTCACTTTTCGTTAGTTTTTAACTTTAATTGATTTATATATGAATTAATATTAACTTCTTCATTTTTCGCATATACATGGAGAAGAGCTGCACTTTTTACATTTATTTGGATATTTATTAAATATAGCATTTTCTATGTCAATATCTAAAATATTAGCAACAGAAATCGCCCATGCGATAATGTCTGCTAACTCTTCAGACGCTTTCTGCTTATCTATATTTTTTGAATTTAATACGGTAGCTAATTCCCCTATTTCTTCTACTAACCAAATAAAGGTAGATTTTATTCCTCTATTCATGTCATTTTGAAGATAAAGATCTTTTAATAAATCCTGAAAATTTGATATTTTCATAATCTAAACAATTAATTTGTGAAGAAAAAGGATTATGATGGAGTAAATAACCAATTAAAAACCCCCAACCAAGCTAATATTACAATTAAAATTAAAGATACAGAAAAAATCACAGTAGTTATTGGACTAACTTTAATTCCAATTGAACTATCTTCAAAAAATCTCATTAAACCAGCACCTCCTAAAGGCATTGGGGCGTTACCACTTCTTCTTTTTTTACGTTTTGATTGACTGCGTTGCGACGACATAAATCTACTATCACAATACTTAATATTAATTAAATAAAATTAAAACATCAAAAATAATAAGTCTTATCTTGAATTATAAAAAAAAATATAATAAATTTTTATTAATGGTATTAATTATTGTTAGTTAATTTGAGTTAGATAAGGTATTTTATTATGAAAAAAAGAGCTAAAATAATTCTAATTATTGGATTCTTAACGCTTGTTTTTGTATTTCAATATTTTGGTGAAGAATCCATATCTCATTATCAAGATCAAAATGAAATCGAAGTATCCAAACTATCAAGTAGTATAGAAGGAGTAGAAGACATATTGATAACACAAGTTTTACGACGTACTAATTTAAGCGCAATGGGTTTAACAAATACAATAGATACATTGACAATTTTAAATGAAAATGACAATCCTATTCATTCAATCTTAATAGGAATACCCTTGAAGGACTCAAGTAAATTAATTTATATAAGTGCTAGGAGTCATACAGGAAGCACATTGATAGCTGAAAGATCATATGGGGTGTTGGGAAGTTATGAGATGATAAAAATCTATTTTGATTCACCTCTTTTACCATCGCAAGAAACAACTATAATCATTAAGCAAAGCTACACAGATCTATTATCCTATGAATTTAGAGAGCTTGAAGAGGGGCTAAGTCAAATAATAACTATGAATGGATTATTATTTCCAATTTTACCATATAGATGTGAAGGAGTAGTAAAATCAATATATGTAGTACCTCCGCAAACGGAACTATTTACTCGTAAACAATTTGAAGGAATGGGTCAGGTCTCTGGTGATAATATAATATATGACTTAGACCAAAGTTATTCTATTCACCATCTAGATCCCTTTTTGAAAAATTTAAACGAAAACAATGAAACCTATGTAGCAATACAGACTTTGCAAATGACAGGATTAGAAATAGAAGAAATCAATAGAAAAATAATAATCTCTCCATGGGGTATTATTAAAAATACTGAAGAAGTTACTATAGAAAATATAGGAATTATAGATGTCGCTTTGTTCTCAATGAACATACCTATAGATGCAAAGAATGTAAGAATCTATGATGATTTAGGTGAATTATTTGGTGAGATAAAGGATTCAGAAACAGATTCTTTAAAGAAGGTATTATCCATTCAATTATATCAAAATCGAGTTTCTTTAACGCCAGGTTCAAAATTTATATTTTTCATTGAATATAATTTGCCACATGAACAATACATTTCTTACAATTGGTTCCAACAGTCCATCTCAATCAATCTTCTGACGACAAATTACGATTTTTTAATTCATGAGCAAACAACTAATATAGTAATTGAAGGTTGTGGCACAATAGATTACACATCTTCTCCACCAGAAGCTATATTGAAAACTGTTGGTACAAGAGTTCTAGTTTATAGTTCGGAAAATACAAGCCCTTTTGAAAAAAGACCAATTCTGTTTACATACACAATAGATATCTTTGACTTAGTTCTTAGACCTATTATCTTTATGATGATTATAGCATTCTTGTCATCAGTATTCGTTCTGATCATAAAAACTCGAAAGAGAGACGAAGATTTGTCAATATTCAAAAAGGAGTTCATCCCTACGAGCGAAATTAGGGAATTTTGTTCTTTATACGAAGAAAAAAATGCGTTAATTTTGGAAATTAGAAAAGTAGAAAATGAGACAAAACGTAAAAAAGTTGCTAAAAAAACATATAAAAATCTATTAACTAAAAATACAGCAAAAATAGACCAAATTAAAGAAGAAATCCTCCCATTTAAAAAAATATTGACGGAATCAAGCGATACATACAATAATCTTATAAAAAAGCTCGATATATTAGATGCTGAGAGAATAAGTGTTAACGATAGTATAAACCTCTTGGAATCTCGATATAAAATGGGTAAACTACCTTCCAAAGCAGCTTATCAGAAGTTATCAGATGATTTTTTCAATAGAAGAAAGAAAATTGATAGGACGATAGACAAATACATTCAACAACTTAGAAGTTATTTATTATAACTAACAAATCAACCGGTGGTTTAATGAAACCGTGGTTATGCGATATTTTAGCTTGCCCAATAGATAAGTATTTTCCTTTAGAGTTATTTATCTTCTCATTTGAAACTAAGGATGAGGCGTTTAAGGATATTTTAACTATTTATGAGGAAAGAGATATCAATCGTATTAAAGATGAAAATATTATCGAAATTCAAGAAGAAAAAGGAGTTATTTATTTAAAAGACGACATTGTAATAGAAAAAAGTACTGTTAATAATTATTTAAATTCAATAATATCTAGTATAGAGGAAGTCGAGAATTTACACGATAAATCTACGCTTGAGTTAAGTAAACGATGTTTTAACATACTCAGAGGGGAATTAAAAAACAAGATAGGAAAGTATGCTGATCTTAGTCTCAATAATTTTGAAAAAATTGAGTCTATCTTTCCTGAGTTATATTTTTTAAATAAAATTAAAACTGAAACTGAAATTAAAACGGGATTGTTATTCTGTACAGAATGTAAGAGATGGTATCCAATAATCGATACGATACCACAAATGCTTCCAGATGAATATAGAGACGAAAAAGCAGATATTGAATTCCTTAAAACCAATAAAGATTTATTAGATTCTACATTTTTTAAACAAAATTTAAAACCTTTTAATTTATAAGTTAAAAGAATTTAAGCCCGGTGGTGTAGTGGCCAAGCATCTGGGGCCTTGAACCCCGTGACCACGGTTCGAAAATTATCGAGTGACCTCGGTAATCGAAATTCCGTGCCGGGCTATTTATTATTTTTCTCTGATAAACATAATTTTATCAATAATATGTAAGAGTTTAAGTTTTCTTTAATTTTTGAGCAAATTAAATTACATTACAACTTTTGCAATCTCCTAAATCACAAATAACAAATTATATTAGAACAAAATTAATTTTTTGTTAATACAAATAAAATGCTTAAAAATACTTCGGGTAGTAATGATACGAATTTCTGATACAAATTGGAATATTGTCGAAACCATTTATTTAATAATTATTTTTATCGTGGGATTTGTTATTACAACGTTAATTATCCCTCCCATAATCAAGTTTATGAAAAATAAAGGTTATACTGGAATTGATATTCATAAAAACTCAAGAACAAAAGTTGCAGAATCTGGTGGAGTTGCCCTTATCTTTGGAATTTCGTGCACTTCTGTTTTACTAATTTTATTTTTTCCAAGCTTCTTTAATGAAACTTTAATATTTATTTTAACTATAGTTTTATCCGGCGTTATAGGTTTTATTGACGATAGGATTAGACTAAAATCGAGATACAAGGTAATTTTAACGATTTTTACTGGGATTTTAATTTTCCTGGCAAATTTATTTGGGTTTATAACTATCGAATCACCCACAATTCCTTTCCTAGGAAAATTAAGACTAAGTTTCATATATCCAATAGTAGTTCCTATCATTGTTGCAGTATTTGCAAACACAGTGAATATGCTAGAAGGATATAATGGGGAGGGATCGGGTACATCCATAATTGCTTTAAGCTCTTTGTTTGTCTGCTCATTGATATGGGACTCAGCAGAAGGGATGCTATTTACGGTAATCTCATTATCAGTTCTAATACCTTTTTACTTATATAACAAATTTCCCGCTAGAATTTTTCCTGGAGATGTTGGGACACTTAGTATTGGGGCTATGTTTGCTGGTATTGCACTGTTCGGATCTCTTGAAGCTGCAGTATTTTGTGCCCTTTTAATTCATATTTTTAATAGCTTTTATGTTCTGTATTCAGTAAAGGGATTTCTCGAGAGCAGTGAAATTTTAGATAATAAAAGTGACATCTTAATGATGGAAGATGATTTTATAAAAGCATCCGATCATAAAAGCGCTGCTTTAACTCTACCGAGATTATTATTAGCGAAAGGACCTTTAAGAGAACCAGAGATAGTAAAGAAAATTTACATCATTTCAATTATCTGTGGTTTTTTTTCCATTTTAACTACCCTATTAATGTTGATTACGACAAGGAATCAAAATTTTACCATCTTCATTATCGTAACCATTATATTTGGATTTATTACAGCTATTATGTTGTATCTATTTCCAAGAATAAGAGGTATTGTAATTCTGATGGTAGTTTTAATAGTAATTGGATATATTTATCTCGTTTGTATAGATTTGTTCATAATGCCATTAGATCTTGTAGATATTAATATTTTAGGCTTAATTCTACCGACAAATATTCTCATTTCTCTAATTCTAGTGATTCCCGGGTTGTTGGTGTGGTATTATGTTACTATTAAATATTTTTGGTTTGAGATAAAAAAAATGAAGACTTCACTACAGAGTAAGAATGATAGTTCAACAATGATTAATTAAAAATTGAATATTTAAGGATTAATTGATGAAAATTTGAAAAAACTCACCCGCTTTAGCCTGTTATTTCTCTATTTAGTAACTTCCATAGTATTTTCTACAATTTCGTATTTCTTATTTTTTAGAATTAATATATCTCAGCTTTTAAATGACTGGACTTTCTATGTAATGCTTATTTTTTACTTGTTATCCCTCGAAGAAGTATACAGATGGGCAAAAAATGGTAAAAGGAGCGAAATGAGCGACTTTGTTGCTATTCTATTCTTTTTTTTTCTGATATTCTTTTTCTCAAAAGATATCCTCACTTCAATTATGGGCGCTTTTTCAATTTATTTATGGTTCGGGGTTCTTGAATTAAAAGATTATCCCGTTTTAAATAAGATTTTAATAATTTCATTAGTAACTTATAATATAATTTTCATTTCAGGAATAATTTCAACTGTTTTAGGTGATCCCAATGTCCTTGAAACCACTTTCTCATTTTCCTTCTGGATTATTCTTGGATTGGGTTTCATTTTATTTGGCCGTAAGTATATTGTTATATGGAGATTTATGTCCCCTGAATACTTGACATTGTTTTTGTATATTATTGCTTGGTTAGTTATTGTTATTATCAACACAATATCTCCTATTAATATTATCTCACAAAAAGCGTTGCTTTTCAATTCTTTCTCCGTCTGGGAACTTTTCATGAATGTATATACTATGCTAATAGCAATAAATTGGATGATTTATTTCATTTCTGGACCTATTTTAGATTTTATGCTTGGTATTAAACCACTAAAAGATAAAAGATTACTAGACCTAATTGATAAAGTGAAGTTAGATGTTGGCATAAAAGGAAAAGTAAAGGTTGGGATAGGAAACTATCCAATATTAAACGCTATGGCTTATGGTTCATTCTTCGATAAGCGAATCGCTCTAATAGCAGAAGATTATAAATTAGTACCTGAAGATGAAGTCAAGGGAATTGTTGCTCATGAATTAGCACATACGAAGGGAAAACACACATTAATCTTGACTTTTATAACGACTGGAGATTTAATCTTTAGAATGCTTTTTGGTATTCCTGCTACATACTACGATTATACATTTGGAAACCCTCAACTTCCATTTATCTTTTATATTCTATTAAACCTACTAATATATGTTTTTCTATTTATGTTTGTCAGAATCTTAGAAGGTAAAGCCGATCAAAAAACAAAGAGAATTGGATACGCAAAAGAACTTGTTAAAGCCCTTTATAATTTAGAAAGCTTTTATGCTACTGGACGTGAATTTGGATTGAATACGATGCTATTATGCGAAGAGAAAATTACAGAAAATAACGAAATTTTAAACTACTTAGACACAGCAGATTACATTAACAAATCTATAATAAAACCAAAAAGAGGTTCTCTTGTTAGCAATATTCTTAACTCTCATCCACTAACATACCATAGAATTGTTGCTATTCTAGATGATACATTAAAACCAACAAAAGAAATGCTTCTCCCTTTTTTATGTTTAAAAAAATCAAACCAAAAATATTATGCTAAATTATTTGATAACGCACGTATTAAATTCAAAAATATCGCTAGCGAAAAATTTAAGGAGCATTTTAATATTAATGATATTTCTGCCTATATGCGAAATATTAATAGAATTGAACTCTATAAACTAGAAATTGATAAAGATTTTATGTTTAAACATAAGGTTACAGACGAAATTGTTGTAGGTAAATTAGAAAGCGTAGGATTTAATGATGATGTATGCGAAATCGATGAATATATTGTGAAAGAATTTAAAACTAATAATAAAATCCATCTAAATTCTTCGGAATATTCAAAAACTCAAATTTCACTAAAAGAGAATTATTTTTTGGAAAAAGAGGGAACTCTAAATCTTATTGATATTGATACAAAGCCAGATCAAAAGAAATCTGCATATGTCTTTTTAGATGAAAGTGGTAATAAAATTATTAAACGTATAAAAAAAACAAAACTACCAAATTCTATAGCATCATTACAAATGTTCTCCAATAGAGATATTTTTTTTAATACAAAAGGAGAAACAATAATACTTCGATGTTCAAATGTAGAAATTTCAAAGAAATTTAAAGATTCTGAGTTATTTTTTGAATCGCTCCCTCAAAATGATGAAAGTAATAAATTCCAATTCAAACTAAAGAATTTGATAATAAAACCTAGGAATATCTATATAGCGATAAGCAGGAAAGAAACGGGTCGAAAATCAGAATCAAAAATCTTTGAATGGCTGATAGAAAAACAGCTTAGGACTTATTTTTATCTAAAAAAACCAGTCAATAACTTAGAAATTGGTTATGTTCAAGATATTAAATTGGACTTTGAAAAATTAAAAAAATCCGCGGATAAAGGAAAAAGTAAGGAATCTGACTTTATAACCATTAAAAACATATTCGGAAAGTATCAAGTTATCCCATACAAATCATTAGAAGCCTTATCGTTCGAACACATTACAGGTATCATCCAAAAGAAGTCGGAAGTTAGCATTTTTAGCAAGTTAGGATATATTCTATTGAAAAAATTCAAACCCGAAAAGATTTTTTATCTCAACTAAGTTTAATTGGCATGCTTCTGTTTAAAATCTTATAATGACCAGCAAAATCAGAAGTATTTCCCACCTTCTGCGAGTAAGACAATATTATAAAAATGTGTTAATCTTCGTTAGTGTATTTTTTAGTAGAAGAATTTTTGAACCATCCCTCTATTTTCCATTATTCCTAGGATTTATTTTGTTATGTTGTGCTTCATCTTTCAATTATATTATTAACGACATCAGGGACATAGAACGGGATAAACAGCATCAAGAAAAAATGAAAAAAAAACCATTGGCTTCTGGGGAACTACCCATGTAT
>JAHQWP010000148.1 GCA_029856235.1 Promethearchaeia archaeon | reverse complement strand
GAAAATGCGCCGGAAATTATGAAAACTTTAAATGAGTTATATGATATTGATATTGTTTCTGCACGATTGCCTGAATATCGATCTTCAATCGTTGAAAAATTAGATTTTCATAATATTATAGAAGGTACTCAGTATATTGAATTGATTTTATTGCACCATAAGCCTTATGATATTAAATTAAAACAAAATTATGATATTTACGTTGACGATAATCCTAACTTGGTAGAGCCTATTAAAAATCTTGGGGACAGAACACTGCTCTTGTTTGATCAACCCTGGAATCAAGGATCAATTTGTGAGAATAATGTCTATAGAGTTTTTGACTGGAATGATGTATTCAAAAAGATTAAGGGATTATAGAAGTGGTTGTCTAAGAGGATTAAACTTAACCCTTGGCGTATGTTCCAAGAGCATAAAAATATTCTAACTTTTGCAAAATTTTTTTCCCATAGAACATTTTTAGATTTGCTTCATCTCCCCTTTCAGTTAGCTTAATAAAATTAGAAAGGTTATAAGAGAATTTCGAATGTTTTGCTCCAAGTGAGATCCCCGCTCTAATGAGATCCACAGCGGTATGTATGTTTTTTGAAATTAATGGTCCTAAACTTAATCCTGAGATTAATGCGTAACCCTCCCTATCTACAATAATTAATTTCGATCCATGATTCAATTTTATGTTTAAAAAATCTCGTCTGTCAAATCCCATTGCTTCTCTGTCAATTTTAGCAGTCTATTCAGGAAATTCTTTAAAAGTCTTCACATTTATTTTATATGATATTTAGTTAGCTCATACTAGTAATTTAACATAGTATTTAATATTTTAGGATAGTCTTTATTGAGTTCTGATTTTTTTGGGTGTCTTCAATAGATAGTCGATTTCCGATACATTTATTAAGGTGTATTTTCTTGTATATACTATATATCGAATTCGATATATCGATATCGATATATTCTAAAAAAATTGGTGAAAATTGAAAATGTTTTTTGGCAAACGTTTTAGCGGTCATGAAGGCGGGATCTTTTCAGGTCTAGATATCTTAGTACTTTCTATAATAGAAAACTATGACGGTATCTCTGGATACGATCTCGCTAGGATCATCAACGAAAAATTCAACAAACTTTGGCATGCTTCCCCTGGTACGATTTATCCATTACTAAACAGATTAACAAAGAGGAGTTTTATTGAAATAGAAGAAGTAATCAAAAACAACCGAAATATCAAATTATATCGAATAACTGAATCAGGTCAAAAAAGATTAAAAGAGGTTCTTAAGAAAAATTTAGAGCCAAGCATAAACACCCTTGGAGAATATCTTAGAACAATCGTTCAAACTTGGATTCCTAACGAAGATCGCATACATAGTATGATGTCGTGCTTTCCATATCACCGAGAGCATCCACATAGGATTATAGATGAGGAAGATTATTCGATAATGAACATTGAACGCGTAAAAAGAATTTTAGGTGAACTAAATGTTTCTAAAAACAGGGTATCTAAAAGGTTGGATCACATTGATAAAAGAATCTCTCATTTTGAAGAATTATTAGATGATTTGAATAGTAAGCGAAAAGAGAATACAAAGCCTATAGAAATTGTTGACGATGATGAATATAATAAATTCGGAAAATCTTAATTTTCACCAATACAATTAAAAAAATTAAAGAAAAGAGGTAAAAAGTAATGTGTGATAACAAAAATTATGGACCAAGGCATCACGACAAATATTATGGACCAAGGCATATGCCTGGTTGCATCCCATTTAATCCGAGAGATATAGCAAAAATGAGGAGGATGGCTCATCAATTCATGGGAAATTTCATGGGCAGTTATATCCACCACAATATAGAAGACTTAGAAAACGAATACTTAATTACAGTACCGTTACCTGGTCGTACCAAAGATGATGTTACCGTATCCCTTATTAACAAACATTTGAATATTGAAGCAAGTAAGCCAAAAGTTCCTGAACATGAAAAAGGTAAACAAGAGCCTAAACAACAAGGATTCCCATTTATGTTTAAAGGATTTACATTTGTAGATGTAAACATGGATGTTCCGCTTCCTGCGGATGCTGACGAAAACAAGATATCTTCCAAGATGACAAATGGTCTTTTAAGGGTTATAATCGGCAAGAAACCTGCGAAACCTATAGATATTACCGAAGAACCGAACAACTAAGAAATCTTCAAACAGTTATAAGGCGGAGCACTTTAGAATTAATTACTTTACGACTTAACGAGAGTTTTCAAGTAAAAATATAACTCTAAAGCACTCCAAGTAATAAAAATTTTTTTTCTTTTTTAATCTTGATTAATAAACATTAATCAAATTCATCTTTGTTTTGTATTGCTATATAATACACATTTGAACTATAACAATTCTGGCTAAGTTTTACTTAAGATTTATAATTCTGCAATTTAAAATATTTATAATTAAATTTAATTTACTCTACAAAATTATGAATGAACAAAAAAAGAAATTAGCAAGGACACACCCCATAAATTACGTTCTGTTAGCAGTTTCCCTCATTATTTTTGGAAGTCTAGGATTAATATTTATAACTCAAATGGAACTACAGCCAGGTTGGTTATGGGAAGATGTTAGTAGAACGAATTCAATGGAAATATCGGTGTTGGCAGGAGATGATTTCAATGATGATGGAATATCAGATGCTATCGCTTATGCTGATGTTCTCAATCAAGATAGAGATTATTTTGGGAATCCTTCTGATCGACCTAATTATGGTAATATATATGCTCTTGATGGATCAAGTGGAACTAGAATATGGAATAACACTTATAATAATCCGGTTAAAAGAGTGTATGAGATCATGGATGTTGACGGTGACGGATATAGAGATTATTTCGCGGAAATCGCCTCAGTAGGTCCGGATTGGGTAATTTCCGAACATAGTGACCATCCTGTACCCGAGATCATACCGGACGATTACTTTAATATCTTAATTTCCGGCCATAAGGGTGATGAGATCCCAATAGCGGTGGGGGATAATCGTAGTTTCACAAACTACTTCGTACACGATTTAGTTTCTCTGAATAATCTTAACGATAATAGACCAGATCTTGTTTTCCTAGAATGTAGGACAAAAGGGAATGAAACCTATGAGTATAATTACAATGTTTCTAGTTATTTTGTGAATGGTACTAAATATGATTCCACCTTCCTTAAATTTGGTTGGATTAGGGAACAAGATGTAATTCCCGCACTACATTTATTTCCTTATGGTTCTGAAGAGCACATTCTTTTAATTGATCAGACGAGGATATTTTTGTTAAATTCAAGTGAATCTAATTTCTTAGATCCAATATTTAACGAAACTATTACGGGATATTCTCGTGATTATGCCATAACAGAAGATTTGAACGGTGATTTAATTCGTGAGATTTTTCTATTAAACGATGAAGGTAATGTTTCAATAGTTAATGGTTTTGATGGAACAACTATTAGAGTATTTAATGCACCTGGAGATTATAATTTTCACGAAATTGATACGTTTAGTTCCAACCCTGGAGATATGGAAGCATTTGTAGTGATAAAAGGTCATAATTACGACGAAATTACCGAACTGCGAAAAACACAAATTTTAATATATTTAATTACCGAAACTGGGGAAGATATTTTTAAGGCTTATCATGAAGAAACAGAAGATGATTCATTGGATATATTTCCTTTAGGAGAGGACATGGACGGAGATAATGTTGAAGAACTCGTTATTTTTGAAAGAATTTACCCCTGGTATTCCACTACTGAAGTTCGTCGTCTTAGTATAGTGAGTGTACCTGAAAACAAAGTTTTAGCCGTTGTTAATCTTGATACAGGTGCTCAAAAAATCGTACCTTTTCAAGATATCAGTAATGATGGTAAGGGAGACATGTTATTCTCTTCTCATGATAAAATTGTTGCGTTAGCTTCTTCAAAACCACAAGCAATATGGTTATCTCCTGAATTTACTTTAGGATTGCCTCTTTTTATCACTCTTGCCGTAGTATTATGTATTGGAATATTTCTGGCGATATTGAAGGGTCGTAAACTAAGTTTTAGTAGAAAAAGTGTCAAGGAACATAAACTCACCGTTTATGTAAATGTGGCCGCTATCGTTCTGATGTCAGTAACTTTTTTACTCTTCTTAATACAGTTGAATATTTTTAATAATACATTGATACCAAGCCAGAACATGACAAATATAGTAATAAGCTTTCTTACAGTGATAATTACATGGTATGGTACATTACCCCTGACTGCAGCGTTGTATAACCGATTTGCACCCCGATTTGCATATACATTCGTAAAACTTCGAGCCTTATTCTTTAAGATATCTAAGAGTTATAACTCAGACATTTTAGTAGTAGATATGAAAGATCGGAAAGAAATTGGCACAGTAATCCAACTAAAAAGGGTAATTTTACCACTTATGCTTTCCATAGCAATTGGTTTCTACGCTTACGGTCTACTAACTCCAATTCTTGGCTATCCAAATAATTTTGAGATTTTTGGTTCTACTGAATTTTTCCAGTTTATGAATGGTTATATGCTCTGTTGCATCTTTCCTATGATTTTAACCTTTCTTGTCTTTTCGTTTTTTATTTCAGGAAATTTCCTCTTGGATGACGCAGGAGTTGTGTATTTTCGCCAATCTAAAAAGTATCGTCAACCAGGTGATATCGAACCAATCAGTATTTGGGCACAATCAATAGTAAAAGGTATAGCGGGTATTTCTGCTATTTTAACATTAATAAATTTCCTTGGAGCTGTAGATTTTTCGGGATTCTTTACAGATACGGAAAATATCACCGGTTTACTATTTGGATTTTTAATAACCTTAGTATTCTTTGTAGCGATTCCTTTTTTAACCGCCTTTTCATATGTCTTACTAGCCGGTGAAGTTATGGAATTTTCAATGGATTTCAACATGCAAAAATTGTATTCCTTAATGGAAAAGAAGGGATATGATACTACACCACGAGATATAACCAATATTTATCCTGAAGGATTTATTGTGAGGAAAAAATCTATCACCGATGATCAAGAATAACTTTTATACTTTTTTTTCTTTTTTTTTCTAATCTTAGCTTAAAAATTAATATATATAAAATAATTAACTAATATTAATGCCATTTACACCATTCCATCTAGGTCCGGCATTAGTAATTGGAATTATTTTTATTTATTATCTCGATTTCCCAACTTTATTGGGTGCAAGTGTAATATTAGATATTGAACCGTTCCTGGTTCTACTTCTTGATTTGAATTACTCCTTACACGGTTTTTTTCACTCATTTTTAGGGGGAACACTTATTATCTTACCATTATCGATTATAATGTTTAAAATTAGGCCATATTTGAATCCAATTATGGATTACCTTAAAATTAAGCAGAAATCATCATTCCCAAATATCTTAACTGCGTCGATTATAGGAATTTATCTACACCTTTTACTAGATGCACCACTATATTCTGATATGCAACCATTTTTCCCGTTAAATTTCAATCCATTCATAAATGCATCGGGAACACCAGAAATAATAATTTATCTTTTCTGTGCATGTTGTTTTCTTGTAGCAATAAGCTTGTACTTTATACACTTAGCTGTAAAATTTAAAAGTAAAGAGAATAAAAAAAACTAAAAAAATATTATTTAAAACTTATCTGTGAAGTCTTTTCTTCCTGATAATTAAAAAGGTGATTATCGCAACAGCGCTGACAGCACTTATTATTAAAACCAGGTAAAAAATCCATTCTGAATTTGTACTTGTTATTTTATAGATTACAGCACCGCCTAAGTCTTTTACTGTGAAGGAAGACATTATTCCTTTTTCTCCATATGAAATTTCAACAGTATAATTTGTTACCCCATAACGCTGAAGAGTAAGAGTTGATCCACTTACTGAAGCGTTTTTGCATCCAAGTTCGCTAACTAAAGATTCTAAGTAATCAGTTTGAGGCCCAGCGATTACTAATCCCCCTAATGCAAGTTGCCAAAGAAAATCGTCTGCACTTATATTAGGAAAACTATACCCTGATATTTGTATTGCAAAATTTCCGTTTAGTTCCGTTGCTAAGGCATTGTAATCGTCCAACATTGTTTTAAAATCCAAAGGATTCTGAAGTATTATTATACCGGCTTGAAGCCTTAGACTCTTAGGTATAAAGTACATATCAAGAATATCCTTATTACTTGGATTTTCTTCGTAGTCATTTGTTGTGTAATTCCATACTGCTCGTAGTCCGTACCATAAGTCGTAATCACTTGTATAACTTGAGTTAATATAAGCTTCGTTGTATCCATTCGAATCCAATAGAAATTCGAGTGTTAGAATTTCTTCAAAACTAAAGAATTCAGGCATAAAAATTGATAATAGAACATCGTACATGCCCCAAGTGTTTGGTGTCCATCCTTTTAAAGTAATTTTACTCTTTGCATTAGTAACATTTGCTTCTCCTTCAAACCAATCGCTTGGTGTTAAAGAAGGATCAACCGTGGTTTTCCAATTAGTGTCGTTATAAAGATCAACTACAAACTCATCAGTACCCTTTGTTAAAGTTAGTTGATAAGTAGTACTAGCACTAATTGATGTAGAAAGTGCTCCAACTAAAATTATACAAAGTAGTGTAAAGCTCAAAATACTAGTCTTTGTTTTATATGTTATCCTATTCATTCTACAATTGCCTCCTTTTAAATAAAATTGCTGCTAGTGCGAAACACCCAACGATATATACAAGCAACAGTGTCGTACCCATAAAAATACTAGGTGTTACCCAAGAACCGAACATAAAACCACCCCCCATACCACCAAATGGAGGTTGAATGCGATATCGAGGATCTGGAAATGGATTTAGTAATACCGAGGTAATTAATTTACCCAAATGCGCTAAAGAGTATAAGGGTTCAAATGCGTCTGCAAATATTAAATTTATAATCTGGTCGGCTATATTAAATCCCATAAAAAGAATAATCAAGGTGATTATGATTGTGATATTTACGTTTTTCAAAAAAGAACTGAATAATGTAACAACACTGCTTAAAGCGATCACATATAATACTGAAAACCCAAAAGAATAAAATATCCGAATATTAATTGGTCCCCCATAATATAGAAAACCAAAGAGTCCAAGAACAAAATAATAAACCGCAACAATGAACACTACGAGAATTAGATTTCCAAGATATTTTCCTATAATCAATTTATATTTATTTATTTTTGGAAAGACGATAAAACCCGTTCTTTTATCAAATTCAGAACAAATTATTCCTGAAAAAAATAAACATGCCGCAAATAATGTTATAAACGAGATAAATGTTAAACCTCCGCTAAAGAACTCTGCCTGTGTATCTGACAAAAGGTAATCCGGGAATAGCTGCAGTATATAGCATACTAACACTGCAACTAGAATTGAAACCAACGTAAAGAAGTATAACTTTTTTCTCTGTTTTTTCATTTGAAAGACCATTGTGTGATATATAGGCATTATTCCAATAAGGAATTCACGTTGATTACTCATCTTTAAAATCATCTCTTGTTAATTTAATTGTTCCTTCTGGTGTATTATCTATTACCATTTGAGAGTAAATGCGTTCTAGTTGAGTTGTTTTCGGCTGAGTAAATGAGATTATAGCAAAATCAGACTTAAAATCGTTCACTAAAATTCTCAAAATTTCAACTTTGGAATCGTTTTTTCCATCAAAATATAGCTTAAAGCCTTGACGTTCCACATTATACACTATTGGAATCTTTGAAATGTTGGGATCTAAATTTTGGTCTAAGTACGGATTAAGTCTTTCAACCATTCGATTTAATAGTAAAGGTAGTTTCTCAGCTTCAGGTGGCTTGAGCAGTAAACAATTTAACTCGCTTGTTTTTAAAGTAAGTGCTAGATTTTCCACAGTGTCAAAACCGATAATTTTGCCATAGTTTATTAATGCTATTTTATCACATACTTCAGAAATTTCGTATAGCATATGCGAAGCTACAAAGATGGTTTTTCCTAGTGATTGAAGTTCTCTGATATATTTACGTATTTCAATGCGAGCCAACGGATCTAATCCAGTTTGTGGTTCATCTAATATTACGATCTCCGGATCGTGCAGAATGGCCTGAATGATTCCTAATTTTTGCGTCATGCCTTTAGAATAGTTTCTAACGTTTTCATGTTTCCATTCTGAAAGTTTAAAGAGTTTTAACAGTTCATCGATTCTGTTCTCTATTTTATCTTTCGGATATCTCTGAATTTTAGCAAAATACTTGAGTAATTGATACCCTGTCATGTTATAAAAATTAGGGATATCAATCAAAAAACCGATTTGGCTTACTGTGCTGGATACATGCTGTAAATCTCGTAAACCGCTATGGTTTGTACTAATCAATATTTTCCCTGAATTTGGTCTGAGAATTTTCGCAATCATTTTGATAGTTGTTGTTTTTCCAGCACCATTAGGACCTACTAGCCCTATAGTTTCTCCTCTGCATACCTCGAGATTAATACTGTTTACAGCGCTAAAATTACCAAATTTCTTCGTTAAGTTTTCTAGTTTAATTACTGTTTCTGACATTTTTTCTCAATTTTTGATTTAAATTTACGATACATCTTCATTTCGATTTTATTCATCCAAATTTGAAATCTTATCTTCAACCTTTTGAAGCTTTTGGTTTAAAACTTCAATTCTCTTTTTTAGAAAAATTCGTTGGAATTCTAAAACTTGTAGTGTTTCACCTTCAGGTGTATGTGCCATTCGAACTAATGAAGGCCCTTGATCAAGTAATTCATTTAATTCAGCACTACTTAGTTCGTCTTTAACCCCAAATGTAGAAGTGATAATCGATCTCATCGATTCTCTTATCTCTTGCTCCTTTTTAATCATGATTTCAAGCGTATTCTTACCGTCATCTGTGATTTCGTAAGTTATTGTTTTTTCATCTGCACCTGGTGCTTGAATCGGTTTTATTAGATTATTTTCTCGTAAGTCTTTTAGAATTGTGTAAATTGTTGAGTCTGTGGGTTCCCATCCTCCTAATGTGCGGTCTTCTATAGCTTTTTTAATCTGGCGACCATGCATTGGTTCTTTCTCTAAAACCATTAAAGCAAGGGTGCTAATAAATCCCTTTTTCATTGCTTTTTCAAATTTCCCGGCGATGTTTTCAACCAATAAGTACCACTCTCAAAATTACATCGATTATTTTAATTAAAATCGAAATGTATCAGTTATCGATATTAGATTATATATCGGTTTCCGATATAAACTTAAGTTTTCTAACAAATTAGAATTTTGATATTCTGACCTATTAACAATAAGTATATTAACATTTTTTGTTTTAAATTACATGATCAAAACTTCTGAGAAATCAAATTAGAATAATACGCTTAGATATATTATTCGTGAAATCTATGAGAGTTTTGAATATATTATTCTAGTATTATATTGATATATTATTCTGTTTTCTCGTCTAAATATTAAATATAACAGTTTTAACAGTTCAAAAGGTGGTTTAAAAAAGTTGAAGTTAATAACTTGCCATGTGCCCGAATTTATTTGAAATCTCTTCAAATATAAAAACGAAAGGGAAGCATATCTGGCAGGAATTGAAGATTTAGTAAATCAGAACATATATCCTAACCGATCTGAAGTTATTAGAGTCGCTATTCGAGATCTCTTAAAAACGGAGTTAAACACGGTATTTCAAAAAAAACAAGAATAATATTCTTTTTTTTATTTTCTATTCTATCACAATAATCTGTTTGTTAATAAAGTTCGGGAAGGAGTCTTGGTTTCTTAAATTTGTAGTTACAATTGTAATATCTTTTGGAAATTTTTTTCCTATTCTTTATTATTTTAAACCTGATCATATTGCTATCTGGAGATTAATATTATCTACATGACAATTTGAAATATAATAATTGCTAAATTTTTTATAATAATTTAAACAGTTGTCTTAATGCCGAACTCATAATATAAGATTGTACTTGTCTTGTTCCACCCCCAATCTCTTGTAATCGTGAGATCCCTAGCAAATCGTGCATTAAAGTGTTATCACATACGCCTGCGCCTCCCATTAAATTGGCACACTCATATACCACTCTTTCACTTAGTTTTGCACTAAGAAATTTCAATTGAGATGCAGTGGTTCCCAGAGCTAAATTAAAATCTTTCGGAAGGGTGCCTAACTGTTCCATTTTATCGTCAATCATTTTACATATATTTAGAGTTGCTAAGGTCAGACTCGTAGTTTGTGCCCAGAGATCAGATAACGGAAATCCTACACCTTGATATTTTAAGATTTCTTTATCGAACTGTTTTCTCATATTCGCGTAAATTACCGCGTGAGTAATAGCATTCCAAGCTTCAGCAGTATTTAAACACACAATGAATAACCTCTCTAAATTTAGACCTTCGAATAAATGAGACCTCCCCTCACCAGGTTTGCCTAATACACATTCAGGAGGAATCTTTAAATTAACAAAATATTCTTTGCTCAAATGCATCCTTGGAGTCCAAGGGATATTAATGCGTTCAGCCGTCCAACCATCCCAGGAAGTATCAACTAGGAACTGTGCCATAGTATTTCCTTTGTTTTTTTCGGTAACAGCATAAATAACCGCCCAATCTGCTTTACTACCATTAGTCTGATATATTTTTTCTCCATTAAGTAAGAAACTGCCATCATCTTGTTTCTCACAAGTTGTTTGCATATTTACTGCATCAGATCCTCTTTCTGGCTCTGTAATACAAATACATCCTATTTTTTTCCCCGTTACTAATTCCTTTATAGCTTTTAATCGAATCTTGAAATCATCATGATGGAGTAATATAGAATTTAAAGATACTGTGGTAGCTTCAATAGCCATTGTTAACTGAGGATCGAAAAAATCCATAGCCAAAATTTTCATAAATTCAGTAGTCATCCCGTGAGGTTCATAATTTAAATCAATGTCTTCATATTTGTATAATCGTGATATATATCCGTTATTACCTATTTCTGGCATCCATTCGTAAAAATCTTCGTTATGGGTTATATAATTAGCTTTTTCAAAGTTCTCGAAAAACTTCTGAGCTCCTTTGAGGAATTGTAGATGAATAGAATCCAAAAAACTCATTAAATTGTAATTTAAAAATTTATTACGGTTAGTTAACGAGAGTTTTTCAAGAATCTCATTGTCAATACACTGAACTTTACCTTTTTTTCCACTCAATTTTATTCACCTTCAAGTTTGATTTTATTCTTAAATTCCTCGATCTTTCCATTCTGGTTTTCTTTTCTGAAGAAATGCCTTCGCTCCTTCAGTGTGCTTATCTCTTCTAGCAAACATGGACATGACACCTTCAGTTTCAATAAATGTTCTTTCTTCAACTGTTCGACCTACGCACCTTACAATAGTTTCCTTATCCGTGCGAAGTGCTCCTTGAGGTAGTTTACATATTGACAAAGCTAGCTCTCTAACTCTCTTCATAAGTTGATCGTGAGGAACTACTTCGTTAATCAGCCCTATTCGATAAGCTTCTTCAGCATCTATTACTCGACCAGTTATAATAAGTTCCATTGCTCGCGAGTATCCAATTACAAGGGGTAATCGAACGCAGAGTCCATCCCCAGCCACAATATTCCATCGCCTTTCCGTTGCTCCAAATTTAGCTTTTTCTGAAGCTATTCGAATATCTGCTAAGAGACAATTTTCAAGACCAGCAGCGTAAGTATAACCATTTATAGCTGCGATAATTGGTTTAAATATGTCAAACTTTTTAGTATATCCACAAAATCCATCAATCCCATGCACAGCAACGCGAAATTGATCGTAATTATCCAATTTTTCAAGTGCAGCGGCATCGTTAAGATCCCAACCAGCAGAAAACGCCTTATCACCCGCCCCAGTGAAAATTGCTACTAGAGCATCGTCATCATCTCGAAAGGCTTTCCAAGCGTCATGTAATTCTAGATTTGTTTCGTTATTGATGCAATTCCTAACCTCTGGACGATTTATCGTTATCGTTACTACCTGATCCTCCTTCTCATATAAAATATTTTTAAATTCCATTTCGAAATCCTCTATTTGTAGAATACAATTTAATTTATTAATTATTTATAAAAGCTTTAGTTATTGCTTATTGTTTAAAGCTTTTTAATTTTGAAGGTTTATAACTATTATTAGATATTACCATTTGAATTGATACTAATGTCAGATGAAATATATAAAAAAGCAGCTTATATAATCACTAAAGCTGGAATTTTGCCTACGCCTGTTAATAGTACTTTGATAGAAATATTGAAAACACAACTAACTGAAGACGAATTGGATTTCATTAATGCTTTTAGAAGGAAAACTTCTCAAACTATGGACCAGCTAAAAAAGACTAGTAAATTATCCGAGCCTCAGATTTTATCTTTTGTTAAGCGATTAGCCAAGAAAGGGTTCATATTCAATCAACCAAATTCGGAAGGGGTGATGGTCTATAGGTTAATGCCATTGCTCATGGTCGGTGCTTTTGAATACCTTTACATGAAAAAAATTGAGCACAACGAGGTTGAAGAAAAACTCGCTAAAATGTTTTCAAAATACTTTGAGGAAACTAGGGATTTTATTCAAGCTAATTACGAGCAGATATTACCAATTTTTGAAAATATGCTTCCAATTGATAGAACAATGCCGATTTTAAATGAAACGATTCAAGGAGACCAAATTAGTTTATCCGTAAATAAGGAAATAGATGTTCCTGAAGAAACTATCGTACCAACACAAAAGGTTGAAAAACTGATAGAAAAATTCGATGATATAACTGTTGGGCATTGTTTCTGTAGACACCACCGAGATTTATTAGGAAAACCTTGTAAAGTCACTAATTTGAGAGAGAATTGCTTTACATTTGGCAAATCAGCAAGATATGTAGCAGAACAAGGATTTGGTCGTTTGGTTTCCAAAGAAGAAGCCTTAGAGATAATGAAAAATTCCGAAGATGACGGCTTAATTCATAAAGCATTTCATCCCCATTCAGATATCACAAAAACAGAAACAAGTATATGTAATTGCTGTAAAGATTGTTGTGGTACTTTGGAATGGTGGAGAATGGGAATAGTCGCTTTGATCAACTCCACTAATTATTTATCACAAGTCGATCCCGATTTGTGCGTTGGTTGTGGAACATGCGTCGAAAAATGCCCCGTAGATGCGATTAAATTAAATGATAGTGAAAAAGCAGAAGTTAATGCAGAATATTGCATTGGTTGTGGAGTATGTGCTCATTTTTGTCCTGAAAATGCCATTAGTTTATTAGAAGGAATGCGGAAGGTATATGTGGCACCTCCAAGGCTAAGATAATTAAATCTTGTTAATATATTATTTTTTAATTTTTTTCTTTTAACCCATTATATTACAAGATAACTAAGCTGAGTGTCATAATAAACATTCCAACTATTATTCCAAGAATGGATAAATGTTCGTATCCCAGTGATCTTGAAGCAGGTAACAACTCGTCTAACGAAATATAAACCATTACACCAGCAACGATAGCCAGCATTGCACTTAATAAAGATGGAGTAATAAAAGGAGTAAGAACGATCCAAGTAACAACAGCACCTAATGGTTCGCTCATTCCAGAAAGAAAAGACCACTTAAACGCCCGTTTTTTATCTCCTGTACATGCGTAAATAGGTACGGCTACGGCGATTCCTTCAGGAATATTATGAAGGGCTATCGCTACCGCTAAAACAATTCCTAATTGAACATTTGTGATTCCTCCTATAAAAGTAGCCATTCCCTCAGGAAAATTATGAATGAAAACACCTAAAAATGTAAAAATTGATGTTTTTACTAAATTTACTTCTGAATTTCGTCCACGAACATCGCGAGGTCGTTTTCTGGTCCCATCTCTTGGCCCTTGACGAAGCCCTTGACGATATTGATGTCTTTTTATTTTAGGTTTTTTATGATATAAAACATGATGTGGATGAGGTTTGCAGGATCCATTACTATTGGTTAACATTTCTATTGAATCTTCGAATTCATATTCGTGAGAGATGAAAGCGTCAATGCCGAACATAATTAGCATTCCCAGAAAGAAAAATAGTGAACCACTTAATAATCCAAGGGATACAATACCTTCTTGCAATAATTCTACAAATGCTATCAGTATCATTACTCCTGCTGAAAAACCCATAATGAAGGAAATAAATTTAGGATTAGGTTTTTTTACAATGAAGGCGATAACACTTCCAATTGTGGTTGATAATCCCGCAATTAAGCTTAAAAAGAACGCAAATAAAAAATCTTCCAATGCAAAATTCACTAATTTAGGTAAATCTAAATTAATGTAATAATAGTCAATATTTAAAAGTTTTGGTATTTAAATCTTCTAATATCCCTACTCATAATTAAAATTCATAGAATATTCTTTACGAGAATTATTGTACCATCAAATATCTATGAAAGAAAAAGCTTTGAAATATTTTGCAACTAATCTAATCTTTATTGATACTATTAATAATATTGATACATTTCAATATTTAAAGATTTAACATTTAAACTAGGAATTTTTGATGACAAAAGTATCACAAGACGATAAACTATTCTTCTTTGAAAGAAATTTTTTTACTTTAGATGGGCTTTGGATGATCGAAACGGAAGAAATGACAAATTGGGAGACAGCCCTAAAAATTGATGTGATTGTATGGAAAAAATTACTTAACATTGTCATTCGTAGATTAAAGAAATATTTGCAATTAGAAAAAAACGATCTAAGAAATTTAATCGACATTCTTACTTTCAGATGGTCTATAGAAGGTTGGGAATATAAAGTTTTAAAGCGCGAGGATGGTAAAGTTAAAATTGTAGTTGATCAATGTCCCTATCAGGCAGCTATGAGTCGTAATCCAGAACGCACAGAAAAGCAAGCTCTAATTTGTAAAGAAATGTGTATTCCCTTCTATAAATCGGTTGTAGAAAATTACAATGAGAATATAATTCTTAATAGAACGGCATTTATGGGCTTAGGTGATAGTTCTTGCGATTTTTCTTTATCCTTTGAAGATAAGACTTTAGATAAGGCTGAGCAAGGTGGAATCCCTGAAGAAATAAGAAAGATTAAGAAGGAAGATAAGCTTTTCTATTTTGAAAAGAGTTTTCGAACATTGGATGGATTGTGGGTAATAGAAACAGAACGAGAGCTAGGTTGGGATGCAGCTCTTAAGCTTGATATAAGCGTATGGCAGAAATTATATAAAATAATATTCCGCAGAGTAATAAAATATTTAAACATTAAAGGGAATACTCTAGAAGATTTAGTTAATGTTCTTTCTTTTATATGGAATTGCGAAGGAAATATCCACAATATTTTTCAAGGAGGGGATAATCAGGCTACAATAAGCATAATTGAATGTCCTTACATAGCGGCAATGGAAAGAAATCCCGAAAGGCATAATAGAATCGAATCTATTTGTAAAGACATGTGTATTTCGTATTTGCAACCCGTTATTAAAGAATTTAATCCTAAAATTGAAGTAGAGAGAGATAAATTTATGGGATTAGGGGATTCAGAGTGCGATATAATTTTAAAATTAAAAGATTAAATTCACTATTCTTCCAATCAAGAGTTAATTATAAACCTTTTTATAGAGATCTACTCGGTTTTTAATATCGGAAATTATTATATTCCTTTCATTACTTTCTAAATCATAAAGTTCAAAAATTATATCTTCAATTCTTCCAATTATGGACAATACTTCTCCGGTATAAATTCCTTTACTTTCGATAAGAGAGTTAATCGCTCTTTGTACGAGATTACTTAACTTGTTTTTTATTTCTGATGCGGCATTCAATACGGGCAGATGTCGAATCATATACTGATTTAGATTTATTGTTGTGTTTTGTTGATTGTTTATCCCGTAAAGGCAATAAAATTGCATTAGAGAAGAATTTAGGATTGCATTGATGTATTTTAACTCTATCTCATCATCGCTGATTATTGAATAGATTGAAGATGTAAAACATACATTCTCTTTACTGAATACAGACTGAGGAAAGATACTATTATGCTTAATTAATAATTTAGGATTGGTATAAAATTCGAAATTTATTCCTTTTAGGATTTTTGGGTCTAAATTTTCAATAGCAAACGACTTATCTTTATTAAAATAGTAGTAATTAAAATCTCCTTTTGCTTTTATAAAATAGCAACTATTATTAGTATTTTCCTCAATAAGGTTAATGATTAGTTTTAATCCTTTGTCTTCTTCTCCCCTTATCATGTTTGGTATTCGCGATATGTTAAGATAATTTACATCTCCTATTTTTTCAATTTTGGTGACAAGGTTTAATATCGTCTCATTTGGCTTAATTCTAATGCGATTTAAAGCTAAAGTTTTAGAATTGCAGTAAGGACATTTTAAATCAGACACATAAGCGTAAATCTTTTTGCTATTGACGCTTAAAGGGCAGGCATTATTAAAGCACACTCTTAAATAATCAACTTTTTGTTTAGGATATTTTACAATTTCGGTATTTGGATATTGATATACCTCTACATCTTTACTCGTATCGCTTTTTTTCTCATAGAATAGAATTTGGACCTCGTTTGTCGCCTTTGCAAACAAGTTTGGACCGATGTCGTAAATTTTAAGAAGATTTGCAAGAGATAAAAGTTTCTTTCTAAATCTTACATATCCCTGTCGTAACAAAAAACTTTTAGGCACTAAATATCCAATCAAACCATCAGACCACTCAAGAGATTTTAATAAGAACGCACAGTAAATATCGTTATAAAAAATATCCTCTGATTTTAACCTCTCCTTTTGATTTTTATCTAAAATATTTCCATAGGGAGGGTTTCCGATGACGAGATCGTATTTAAAGTTCTTTTTTCTATCTAAACTATCTTCTAACATAATGTTAGAATTCAATGTAGCAAAAATCTTAGAATTAACTAAGCTACTTTTAGAATATGCCCATCTAAATAATTTCATTATACATAGTTTTCGAGCGTAATCGTTAATCTCAGAGCCAAAAATATTTTCTAAAATACGCAGTTTGATTTTTGCTGTGTCCAATTCAGGTTCGATACTATGTAGCAGTTTATAAATTTCATTTGTAGCGCTCAATAGAAAGACTCCTGAACCGCAGGCAGGATCGAGGATGGAAATCTTAAGAAGTTTTTGCTTGACTCTCGACTTGGTATCGTCATCCAAACTGTAAATATCTTCTAATTTATTAAATTGATTACTTTTAAGATAGTTCTGAAGAAAAAAAGTTATTCCTTGGGAAACTATGAAGTTTGAGACTGATTTTTGAGTGTAGTAAGCCCCCTCTTTTTTCTTATTACTATAATCATCCAAAAAATCAGTTTCAATTCTATTTAGCTCATTTAAACTCTCAGGTATTTTGGTATGGTTTCCATTTTCGATAAAATTTTGAATAGATTTAAACAAAACCTCAGCTTGTAGATGCTTTTCTTTTTCTTTCATTTCCTCATATAATGGAGTCTAAAGTGTTAATTTGTTAATAGTTTTACAACAAAAAATTATAATGGTGCAAATCATTAATTCTTATGTTGTATATTCTTTATCTTTTTATAGTTAAATTTATTTATTATAATCAGAAGCATGACAAATAACGAAGATGAAAAAGTAGCTCCGATCAAACCAATCGTTAAAAAATTGAAAAAGGAGTATGATAGAGATCCTACTGATTGGAGAGTTATTGGATCTAAAGACGATCATGGAAATACAGATACTTTTATAACAAAAAAACCTAACGCCTACTGGTTAAAATCCAAAATGCTAAATCCCTATTCGTCATTAAGTATGGGTACAATTGTTCGAAACATAGACAAAGACATCGATGACGCCTCAGGTAAAGGTAAAGCCTTATCACCTGATGAAATGCTTCGATTGTTTGGTATGGTCGTTCCAATAAAAAAAGATCAGAATATCATTGCTTCAGGAATAGAAAAATATTCTCAACAACATGGAGATTATTTAAAAAAGATTATTGGGGAACGAGATTCGAATTTAGGCTACCAAATGGCCAAAAGAATCGATGAAGAATTCACCAAAAAACATCCTCAGAGAAAGAATTTATATATTTAAACAGATTTATGCTTTTCTTAATAAGAATTAAATATTTCCAAGAAAATAAAGAAATAATTATAGTATCAAACAATCTACTTTAATTTTTCTGTAAGAGTCCCGAGTTCGTCTTTATTTTTAATGATTGGTAATTTTGATGAATAATTGGAAGAATTGTTAATTAGTTCAGCTATAAAAGTATTCATCTTTTCAGCACCAGATTTTCCTTCAAGGGTTTTTGCGAATTCTTTAATTAATGGAATTTTAAGATCGTCGACATAAAAAGATACTCCTTTTTCGACTTCTTCGAGAAGAAATTGAAAGGATAAATCCGCAGCTCTCTCCGTGACAAAAAGGGGATTATCTGGTTCTTCAAAAGTATATGAAACTTCTTTCCAACGAGCTCCACTTGCGTCTACAGGAATCATACCGAAAATATAATCACTTGTGTAAATCCAAAACGGAATTCCACTATCAAATGATGAATCAACTATAGCTTTGAAGTCACTCATAGTAAATCAATTTTCACTCTAAGACAATATAATAATAATTGATAATTAAGAGTTTTTTTTAAATGTATAATCATATATTTCTTATTTGAATTTTAGCTTTTTAATAGCTTTTTAAATGAATTTTTAAAAAAAAAAAGATTTATAGACATTATGCGCGAACTCAATTATAAAAAAATAGTAGTTGATATTCAAGACTGGATTAAAAATTATGTAAAGAATGCTAAAGCTACCATTATTGTGGTGGGATTGAGTGGTGGAATCGATAGCGCGGTTACAGCAGCGTTATGTTCGAATGCAATTGGAAAAGAGAAGATAATTGGCATGGGCTTACCGTGTGGATCTATATCAAAAGATCTCGATGACGCTAAATCAATTGCTAAACACTTAGGAATCAATTTTGATGTTTTAGATCTAACACCTGTTTACGAAAAATTCTTGGATATAACAAACCCCTTACTAAGAAAGGATATATTAGCTTCAGCTAATCTTAAACCCCGATTACGCATGATGGCATTATATTTTATAGGTCAATCTAAGGGAAAAAGCTTAGTTGCTGGAACAAGTAATCGAGCTGAATTAGTAATTGGGTATTTTACAAAATATGGAGACGGCGCAGCCGATTTTGAGCCCATAGCGTCTCTATATAAGCAGGAAGTCAGGAAAATTGCGAAATTATTAAAATTACCCGAGAGAATAATAATTAAAGCCCCAAGTGCAGGTCTTTGGCCGGGACAAACAGACGAGGGAGAAATTGGATTAACCTATGATACTATAGATGAAATTCTTTATAGAATCGATTACAAATTAGATTTTAAAGGTATTAACGAAAACGACATTAAAAAAGTAAGAACAATGATGAATGCAGCTGAACATAAGCTTAAAATGCCACCATTTTATGATTTAAGGGAGATTACCAAAATTTGATGCTATAAACTGGATATAATTCTTCTAATATTATTAATACGCGAAGTAATTTCATTTAATTGCTTCTTAAGGATGTTATTTTGCCTTTTAAAATCAGCATCTGATATCGAGCCTTTATTAAAATTCTTCTCTACATCTTTAAAATTTCTTTCTAAGGAATAACGCCTTCCCTCGAGTGCGATCAGTTCTTGATAAAGTGTATCTTTATCTTCGGAAATATTCTCTAAATTTGGACTTTCTAATTCAGGTTCAATGCTGGCTTTGTTATCATTAAAGTTTATAAAAGGCATTACAGCAGGTTCTTGATCGTCTTTGGTTTTCTTTTTCTTCTTCTCAAGTTTTTTCTTTTCTTCTACTTTGGGGTGCTTTTCAGTAAATCCGATGATTTCTTGCGGTTTTTTTTGTGATTTAGTCCCTACAGAGGAAAATACTTTAAAAAGGTCAGATCCACTTGAAACAATAGACTCGCTTTCGATTTCTTCAATTTTCACAGCTGAAATTTTAGGTATCTCAATTAAGAATGGTTTTGATTCCGATAATTCTGAAGTAGATGCTCCTTTTGGTTTTTCTGGTATAATTGATGTGATTTTCCTTTTTTCTGTTTTTAAAGGAATGTCTTCTTTCATTGATTCTTCAAATACGACTGTTTCTATACTAGGGGTTTTTTTAGGGATAGGGGTTAAATCGTGATCTTCAACGGGTAAAGGTATTTCTTCTGGTTCAGTAGGAATTGGAGTTAATTGCTCTTTAAATGCTTCTTGTTGTTCGATTTCAGTGGGAGTTGGAACTTTTGGAACTGATTGCAGTTTTTTTTGAGGGAGTTTTACGAGCTTTTTTATAGCAGGTATTTTAATTACAGGTGGAGCTAATTTTGCATTCGGATTAGGAGTTATTTTATGTACTTCCCGTTTACGAGCTGGAGGTTTGGCAGGCTCGTCTTTCTTATCCAATTCTTTCTTAAGAGTGTCTATTGTTCCTTTCAAATTCTCAATTTCCCCTTTAAACTGCTCCGAAACTTTATTAAAAATGTCTGTCAGATCAACTTCTGAATCTCCGTTTGTCTGTTCAATAGGGGTTTTTTGCAAATCAGCTAACTCTTCTTCTTTTGAAGTTTCGGTCCTCTTAGGTATATTTAATATATTCATAATATCATCCGGGAGACTTGTTTCTGAAAACCAAAGATCGAGCGTATCCCATTCGTCCAATTTCTGCAAAATTCGGTCGATAAAATTAATTTCTTCGGGATACGTACTATTGTTTTTTAATCTGCTGAATTGATTAATTAGTTTGTCTTTGGCTTCGATCTCATCATCTGGTGTAGGTTTATCTTCTGTAAGAAAAGTAAAAATGACTTTAATTTCTTGCAGTGTTGAATCATAGCTTCCTTGGTCGGTCATAAGAGATATTAGAATAATTTATTTTTAATTTCTAGTTAAAGCTTTATACTTAAGTATAAAAAAACTTTTCACTAATTTATTTATTTGTATTATAAAAGGATTTGTATTTAGGACTAGAGCCCTACTCTTTCCAGTAGTTGCTTAACCCTTTTATTTTCTATTCTTGAAAGTATTTATATAGAAACCAAATTAAGAATAGAACGCCTATAAAACTCAAAATAAATGGTACTACATAACTGACATTTTCGGTTAAAAAGCCTCCAATAATACCTGTAGGTATAAGTCCGATCCCTCTTAAAAAACCTATTATCCCATAAGATTCAGCCTTTCTAGTTTCATCTAAATCTGTTAATATTATTTGCGCAGAAGGAATGAATGTAGCTCCGTTAAGCCCCATTAATATATTACCTATACTAAGTAGTGGAATTAAAAATATATGAAACCCTAAAGTCCATAAAACGAAAGCTAATATAAAAATGGAAAATTCACCTAAGCCAAATAACTCACTCATAATTAGAGTGCGTTTTTTTCCAATTTTATCGGTTAGATGTCCTCCCAGGATTTGTGATATCATAAGTGTAATACTTAACCAAATTGCTATGAAAGCCATCTGTTCATAGGTTAATCCGTATTGAGCTCTCAATCCTGCTCCATAAATAGAAAGAGAAATATTATAAATGAATATATCAAGCGTAAAGAAGATTATAATAGCTCTTTTTTTGGGTGTTTTAAAGATATCAATCCACATGTTCTGCTTTTTATTTGAGATTTCACTATTTATTGCTGAATTTTTAAGCTGCTTAGATATAGGATCAGATATAACGAAAATTATTATGAGATAAGAGCCCACACTAAAAATCATATAAATAAGAAAATAAACTCTGATATCTCTGACGATGTTGAGTAGGACAAAAAATTCTCCACCAATGTTACCAATAAATATGCTAAAAAACATCAAACCAAACAAAATACCTTTCTTGGTTTTATTACTACTTGCCGATATATACATATTAAAACTAATTTCTCCTACCACTTCTGTTAAATAAAATAGAATTATTCCAGGAACCAAAAATATAAGGTTTTCTGCAAAAAATAGGAAAATCATTCCAGTAAAAAATAAAGGTATTTCGAGAAGCCACACTTTTTTACGATTGAATTTATCAGATAATCTTCCCACCCAGGGTTTTGGTAAAAACAATATTATTCCTCCCAAGGTTACAAGAATACCTGTTATGAATAGTGACCCCGTGATTTTTAATAAAAAAGGTTGATATACTAGAAAGAATGGTCTCGAGGCGAAACCATAAATTAAACCAATGAAAAATAAAGCCCACAGATTTCTTTTTTGAACTTTATCAATTTCCTCTGAATTACCCAATATATTCATTATTCTCTTCACCTTTTACCTTTCACTAATTGTAGAAAACTATGTTAAAGACGATTAATACCCCAACATAATCTCTATGAATATATGAGTAGCTGTTCAGAGTTCATAGCGATATTGAGATAGGGTTAGATATGTGATCAAAAGTAATTTAAATTAAAATTACTCAATCACAAAATTTAATCGCTATAAACTTAATCCATTTTAATTCACTATAATAATAAGCGTTTGACCAATATTTAAGCTTTTCGACATTTTTGTCCTTTTGAAAAGATGATTGCATTAGATTTTTACTTTTATTGGTCCATTATCTGATAGAAAAAGATCTACGATTGAAAGCCATTTTTTTTATTTATATATTTAGATTATTTATTTATTCCATACCTAACCCAATAATACATGAGAAGAAATGAAGAAAAACTCTAAAGAAGAAGTTCTTTATTTGATTCAAAATAGGAAATTCAAAAAGTTAATCCCATTTTTAGTTAGCGATTTTAAGGAAATCTTTTCCAAACAGGAAATGAAATTGTTGATTATGGATGAGGAGAGCAATTTTTTTAAAACAATCGTTACATTCTTTGGCAAGCATCTTGACGAGAGCTATGATGAAGATGTTTTTATTGAAGATCTCAGCTTTTTATCAATCTGCAATAGTCTTGAAAATAATCGAATTCAATCGCTATGTCTCTCAGTAATGACTGATATATCCATAAATAATTATTTTCCTTTAATCGAGGAAGGATTTCTTTTGAAATTTTCTTTGGATGAATTAATTGAAATCTTGGAAAGCTTTGATATCAATCGTTTCGAAGCATTTTTACAATCTGTAAGTGAAGCAATAAAGCATCTTATGGAATTTCATGAGTGGGAAAAAGGAGATACTTTTCTTCTATTAGTCCAGCTCGGTAAGAATTTATCTGAATCATTGAAAGCTCACATGATTGAAGCTATTATCGGCTCAAAACCTCAGCCTATCTATTTAGACGATAAATTATTAAGGAAAAACTGGGATTTACCTTTAGTATTGGAGATACTGGGATGGTTTAATGACTTGAATTCAGAACAATTACAGAATATTATTACTCATTTAAAAGCGAATTATAGGAATAAAACCATGAATTCTTTTGTTAGAATGCAATTTCGATTATCAATCAAGCATTTGAAGAACCAACTTGAAGAATGGTATCAATTTCCATTCGAAAATCTCTCACTAACTAAAGCTCAAATACGAAGATTTCTATATCGACTTGCAGGGGAAGAAGGTTGTCAATATTCTGGATTAAAATGGCGTTGTGGAGGTACGGAATATACATATGCTAAAAATGTTTTGAATTTGATGAACATTCCATTAATGGAACAGGAAATTCTCTTTGAACTATGTAAAAAATATGAGGGAAATTGCGATTGTGAAATCTTAATGAATGCAGCATCTTGTCTCTTAAATGAAGAAACACCTTGGTAAGAAATATAGTTAGCGAATTAAAAAAGCATAAAAAAATATTAGCAGAATTTAAAAATTATATTTTCTAATTCTTTTAATTTTTTTAAATCTTCAATACTAAATCCAAAATTATCAGAAATAATTTAGAAAACCCGTAAATTTTAAGCGAAAGAGATGAGATTTTTGATTAGGTCTGCCAAATTACCGGGATCGTTAAGGAGGTTGATTATACACGCCTGCCGCGATGTCCGCCTTTACGTCTACAGTGGTCGTGAGATTTCGGAGTTACTTCTTCGATTCGACCGACGCGGAGTCCGGAGCGGGCGAGCGCACGGATGCACGCTTGAGCACCTGGACCGGGGGTTTGGCTTTTGTTTCCACCGGGAGCTCGCACTTTTATGTGAATTCCGTTGACGCCTTTATCTCTTAGTCCGTTGGCAACTCGAAATCCACATTGCATAGCGGCGTAAGGATTAGAT
>JAHQWP010000147.1 GCA_029856235.1 Promethearchaeia archaeon | reverse complement strand
GTATATATAGCGCGGGAGTTCAAGCGAGAAAGCAAGTTTCTGGAGTATATTACGGATTGAACGAAAAATTAGAAAAATGTAAAGTTTTTGATCTTAACAAAGACACTGCTGAAAGCTTTAAAAACGAAATTGAGAAAGAATTAGGAATTGAAGTTGAAATCGTTGAATCTGGTGATGATTTACTTTCTAACTCAGACATTATAGTGGCAGCAACTACAAGTACAACTCCAATTTTCGCAGGTGAAAAAGTTCCGGAAGGTGTGCACATTTCTTCTATTGGTGCTCATGCCCCGGATGCTCGGGAGTTAGATTCAACTACGATCAAAAGAGCTTCTCTAATTACAGCAGGGTTAAAAGAAGCGTGTTTAGCTGAAGCAGGTGATTATATAATTCCAATCGCCGAAGGAATTATCTCTAAGGACGATGTTATTTCAATAGGAAGTATTATTACTGGGAATAAAAATAGCCGTAGTTCGGAATCAGAAATCACAGTATTTAAATCTGTTGGAATTAGCGCACAAGATGTAGCTGTTGGTAAATTGGTTTATGATAGAGCCCTAGAAGAAGATATTGGTCAAGATATTGATTTTTAAGCCTACACAATTGAATTTTTCTTATCTATTATTTTATTGTTATTTACATGTATAGATTTTAACAATCCATTAATGTTTTTTTTGTTAACTATCTTTTTTTTTAGATTCTTTGTCGTCTTCAAGATAGTATCCTTCTTCTTTTACGCCTTCTAATACCTCTTCTAGCATTCCTTCTTTACCCGCTGCTTTCAATCCTTCTTCAATTCCTTTTTTAATTCCTTCTTCCATTCCCTCTAGAATTCCTGCTTCTATGACATCTTCCATTCCATAAGACTTTTTTTTCTTTTTCTTATCTTTACCCAACTGGATGACCTCTTTGAATATATCAATTTTATATATATAGCTAATATTATCTAAGTATCAATTTATTTACATATAAATGTTCTTCTCTATTTTTAAATCGAAGAAGTTTTTCCAATTCATTAAAATATAACCTAAATGTATAAGAGTTTGAAAAAATTATTTAACGCATAATCATTTATAATATGAAATATATATCGAATCAATAATAAGGAAGGAAAAATGCAATGAGTGAAGAAAAGAAAGAAAATATATTAGACAAACTAAATACCGCATTTGTAGATTTCGTCGGAGGGGCTTTCGGCGAAAGCGGTAAAGAGTTTATCGAGGACACCTCAGATAAAATTAAAGAGTTCTCGAGTAAATCCATCAAACAATTTATGGAATTTTCTGATACGGTTATTGATAACCTTAAACTCACAGAAAACGAGCAAGTTATGAAAATGCGAGACAGCGTTGAGGATTTACTGAAACAAGCTGGGCTCTTAGAAGAAGATGAGGACGAATTTTAATCTAATTGTTTACTAATTAATGTATTTTTTACTATTTTTCTATTTATTTTTAGAAATGTATTTATTACATATATTTTTAAGATTTAAAAATAAGATTAAAGAACTTTCTTGTCCTTTAAGAAAGATTTGATCTCATCTGTTGTTGCGTTAAACAATTCAGAGATAACTGTTAACGAAATTTCCTCGTCCATTCCTAGATTTCTGTAATCTTGGTAAAGTTTTACCCAAGTCTCTTTTTGTGTGTATCGTTCGGGGTGTTCTGATTGAATGTGTTCCCAATATGGATGCTTGAGTTTAATACCACAGTATGGACAAAAGCGCGTTTCGTCAGACATGTCTCATCACATTTGAAAAAGATAATAAAAATAATCTAGAATAAGTTTAATAAAATACTATTTATTTAAAAAATTATCAGTTTGCAATTAATAATTTAACCTAAAGAGAACAGTTTTCAAGATTCGAGCTTAAATCCGTTCCTTAAAATTATTTTTGTTGCGAGTTTAGCTACATTTCCAACGAGCGTAGAACAATGATCCATCATTCCCGCCTTAAAAGCTTCTTTCATTTCGTCGGCATTCCACATATTAAATGTTCTACCCATGAATTTTTCTTGCACATCGTAACAGCGACAAGAACCATGTTGTTTGATGTATTTGTCGTGCAATTTTTTTACGAGCGCATATGACTTCAAAGGTTTGTACATATCTTTAAAATCCTCGCGACCTCTCCCAAAAAGATATCCTATCACCATTGATGCACCTACCAATGCGCCACAAGAGCCATCACCAGTTAAGCCTAATCCATCTGCTAAACCGCTCCCCGCTTTAAAAACATCTTCGTTCCAAATCCCTAATGCCTCAAAAATCGCTGCGATTGTAGTTTGAGCACATCCCGTGCATTCTTTTTCGTATTTTTTCCCTAATGTAAACACTTCTTCTATAATTTCTTCATTAGTTTTACTCATAATTTTCAATTCCCCTAACAATTATATCATATTAATTATGATTATAATAAATAATTAAAGAAAAATAATAAAATTAATTACATAATTCTCACTCTTAATTTAAAACTAGTTTCTATTCGGTTTCATGGCAACTTTCCCTTCAAGGTATTTTGATAATAAATTCGACATTCTTTTAGACAGAGTACCTCCAATAGGTAAAATTCTGTCATTTATTTTTGGAGTTTTTGAATATTTCATACTCGAAACTCTTCGGTTTTTTGACACCAAGCTAAACATTAACTCGTTTGGAATAGCGAACCGATATGTTCTTAAGAGTAGATGGGGCGGAAAAGTTATTCCATTAAATGTAAACTTTGATGTTGAAACTAAGTTTCTGCCTTCTCAGGAGATTTTAGCACTTTTAAGTAGATCAAAAGTAACAGGAATTTCTACTTGCTATTGTAGAGAGACACAAAGAAAACATTCAGACGCACCAAATTGTGACCATCCTATTAATGCCTGTATCCACATTGGTTTTGGAAAATCACTTCGCGAAATTCCATATAAATCCGAAAACTTAGTCAAAGTTTCAAAGAATGAGATAAAACAGCTTATAGAAAAATGCGACGAACGAGGATTAGTTCACCAGATAATTTATTTTCCCAATCCATCGTTCTACTATGTAGTATGTAATTGCTGTCCGTGCTGTTGTGTTGTTATGAATAATTTCCTAAAAAACGGGTCTCCACAGATGATTAAAAGCGACTTTATAGCTTGTACAGATTTAACAAAATGTAATAACTGTGGAATTTGCGAACAACATTGTAACTTCGGAGCAAGAAAATTAGTTAGAAAGGAGTTTAATTTCTTCCCAGATAATTGCTTCGGTTGTGGGTTATGTGTATCAAAATGTCCTGAAAAAGCAATTACTTTAAAGAAAGCCTCATAATTTATATTATCATTTAACTTTCTTTTTCCTCGTTGATGAAGATTAAGTAGTCTATAGGATTGTTAACCTTATAATTAATATTGGAAAAATTCTTTTAATGTATATGAAGTCTGACTTTTCTTTTGAAATTAGCATTGTATATGACGATCTCTGCGCACAACCGGGTTTTTTGATGGGATTTGGATTTTCAACATTGATTTATAATTCTCTCTCAAAAACTTACTTATTGTTTGACACAGGAAGTAAAGGGGATATTTTAGTTCACAACATTAACAAATTAAACATTAAGGTTTCAGATATAAAGAAGGTTATAATTTCTCATAACCACTATGACCATGCTGGAGGCTTAAAAGAAATTTACCAGATTAACCATGATATTGAAATTTACGTACCACTCCAAGATATGAAATCTTTTACAGGGGTTTACCCCGAAGCTCAAGTTCAAGGTATCTCTGAAATGGTTGAGGTTGATAAGAATATTTTTTGTTCTGGTCAATTTGGAAGTATGTCCTTAAAAGAGCAAGCTTTATTTTTAAAAACTAATAATAATAATTTAATAATTATCTCAGGTTGCGCACACCCAGGTTTAAAAACATTTATTTTAAAGGGTCAGACGCTGTCAAAAGAAATAAACGCTGTTATTGGGGGTTTTCATGGATTTCGGGATCTATCTTTCCTGGAAGGAATTAAATTCATAGGAGCTTGCCATTGTACGCAAAAAATTAGGGAAATAAGAAATAGATTTTCTGAACAATATAATGTAATTTGTGTTGGTAATAGTTATTTATTTTAATTCTTTTCGAATCTCTCCATTAGGGAGTAGATTGTCGGGATGATATTCCCCACTTTCCTCTTTCTGATATCTAACACACTTTTTATTTCCTATTAAACAATAATCGTCAACCCACTTTTTATCAAGCATTCCGTGATCTACAAAATATTTAATCGGACAGCATTGATACCATTTACATGCTTTTTTCAATTGTTTAACCTAAGAATGATTTTTTGAATTTTTCTTTTTGTGTAATAATAAATATGTAAATTTTTATAAGGATTATAGGGTTATTAGATAACTCTTTTAAATTAATATTAAACCATGAAAAAATGAAAGAATTATACGAGATTGGTATTGTTTTTCGAGGATTTATTTTAGTTAGTTATGAGTTTAAGAAAGTCGAGAAAGAAGAAAATCTCAATAAAGTAAACAAAGATTTGAGAGGGAGCTTTATTTCAGCGATCAATACATTTGCTAAGAATGCTTTCAATAATTTGTCTTTAGAGTATTTAGAATCTGGTAATATATTGTTTGTTTTCAAAGCGTATGAGATACAAGCTTCTGATTGTGATGTTAAAGAGCCAATTATTTTATATGGGCTGTTAGATAAAAGTAAAAAAGACACCGATAAAATAGTTAAAAAATTTCTTTCAAGAATCGACCCTATTTTAAATCTTTTTATTTCTAGGTATGGTCATAAAGATTTTTCAGAGATTAATCAATTTGAGCCTTTTCAAAATGATATAAAAGAGTTTATTCTTGCCTAAAATAAAATTAGTAAGTCCCTAAACTCCATCCCTTTGGTTCTGAGCGAGAATAAAGGAGTACACCTTCCATTCGTAACTTGTCTATTTGTGCTTCTACCATGTCTTTATCGTATCCGAGTATGACTAAATCATCAACTAGTTTAGTTTTTGTTGGGACTAGTTTATATTTTTCTAAATGAGTAATGATTATGGTTTTAATGTTACCTTCTGCCGCTGTACCTGCTATTGATTTTGGTTCTTCAATTTTTCCCTTTCCTTTATCAGGATCTGATTTTAAAGCATCAATTAGCATTCCCCCTCTTTGCTTAGGTAATTCTTGTTCTATGACAACGGGCTTAATTTTCTTACCTTTTTTCTCCGGAGCTTTGGCGGGCGCTCCAGTGGTACCCCCTTCACCTATTTGATCTTTGGGTAATGTCCAAACCGAATAAGTAATTTTTTCGTAAGAATCAGCCTTTTCTGAGATCATTCGTTGGAATTCTTCGACAACGCTATCGGTAAGATATCCTCTTTTCTCTAATTCCGCTCCAATTCCTTCGATAATTCTATTGTCTATTAAATATTTGAAAATATATTCTCTAATGTTTGTGGGTACTGTTTCAAATACGATAGGTTTAGCCATTGCTTCCTCTGCTCCTGTTGGTTGAGCTTTCGGAACAATTATATTATGAGGAACTTCTAAAGGAGGTGTTTCACCACAGCCAAGGTCGCTTATGCACCTAATACTACGATCGTATCCTCCAAATAAAATATTTGTTGTACCATCCTCGGGGTTGATGATTGAGGATACAATTTTTATTGAATTTGAGGCAGATGTTTTCCATTTCAATTCAATATCTAACGAATCTAATTTAGGGTTATGATATATATTAAGCGTACCATCAGCACACCCCACTATAATTTCCTTAGCATTATCACCATCAATATCAATGATTTTTAGAGAAACTGGGCGACTTTGTTCGATTTTTATTGCTTTTAATTCTTCACCACTGCTATCTAGTATTTTTACAAAGGAATCGTCAGTTCCAACTACTATTTCGTGATATCCATCGTTAGAAACATCGTTTACTTCAATAATATTAATTTGGGCCCCAAATTCTTTTTGCCAAACAATGTCAGGTTTATTTTCCTTAAATTCAATTAATTGAAGCAAACCATTTTTAGTACCTGCTAATAAACCATAAATAGGCGTATCGACATCAAGTAATTTTAAATATCCTAGGGTACACGCTGTCACCCATGAATCGTAATAAAATGTGAATTTTGGTTCAGTAGAATCAATGTTTTCAAAAATCTTAAGAGTTTTATCCTCACTCCCATAAATTAGCTCAATATTTTCGTCTCTAGTAAAATCTCCAGCAATGACAGATAGAACTTTGCCTTTAGATTTATAGTTCATTATACCGGCTAATTTATCTATTCCTTTTACTAATTTCACAACTAAGAAATTGCCATCTCCAGCACCTACAAGTATTTCTTCGCACCCATCGTTTGTTATATCCACGGAATGCGTAGTTCTTACCCATCCATCAAAAGTAACACTATCAAGGATGTTCAAACCTTCGTCCATCAGATATAAAGTCTTATCATGACCTCCAAATACTATATAAGATTTATCTCCACATTTCAAAGTTGAACAAGTTAAAACAGCATCAGGACATTCGAACATCCAATTCAAATTGAAGCTTTCTTTGGGTGTTGGCATGAGATTTATCACAAATTATTAGATCTTTTAAATTTAATTTAAAAAAATCCATATCCATGTTCTATTAATCTTAAATATAGAAGTTCTTTCAAGCTTATTAAATGAATATGAAAATTTAAAATAATATAAAAAAAAATAAATTGTTGATTAAAGATTTATAAACCAAGTTGTGCGTCGCTTGGACTGTAAGCGCCTGTACCACTAATTTTATAGCTGATTTCGATTTTTTCTTCAGCCATTAGTTTATCAATTGTCCATTTAAGCGTATCTTGTCCTACTTCGTCTGTGATCTCGGGTTTCATTGAGTAATCAGAATATTCGAAACTATCTGGAACTTTGTCCATCAAAATTAACTTCTGGAGAGGTGCTGTACCAATATTTTCTACAGTTAATATGATTTCGTAATTCCCTAAAGCACCAATTGGAAGGACTTCCTTTCCAATTCTGAATCTTCTTCTTAAGTGCAATGCTTCTATTACAGGTACTTCTGGTCTGAATTCTAACTCCTGTGAAACCGGGAATGTGTTTGTATAGTAGATGATCTCAGATTCAAATTTAGAATCTTGAGCGGGATTAACACAGTGAATTGGGTACTGAAATTCTAAAGAGGAATCTGGCATAAGCAATCCATTACTTGAGTTTCTAAGGTCCTTAAGTGTGATTCTAAATACGCTTCCATCGAAATTAACCGCTCCTGAATTGAGATCGACTTCCTTTCCATCCCATAATAGTGTTACCTCATCCGATTTGGGTGGCTGATATTCATTTGTGAAAAACTGTTGAGCAATCGTTACTTCGTTCAAAGGTGCAGAACCATTATTTACCAATTTCAAGGTTGCAATTACATCTTTTTCTTTGTAGGTAGGAACTTGATCGATATCGTATTCCATGTCTCCAGTTATACTAGCAATTTCTAATATCACATCTGCAATTGCAGCAGTTCCATATACCGAAGTTTGGAAATCAGGCATAACTCGAAATTCAAGTTTCTTTCTGAAAGCGGGATATTCATCGGATTCAAACTTCCATTTTCTAGAATGCCATTGAGCTCCAGCGGGTAATAATGGAACATCTTTAGGATCAATGTCAACAAATTTGACAGATTCGTTTTCAGGGGAATAAACATCTGCATTAAACAATTGAATTATAAATTCAGACGGATTTTCGAAAACGAGTTTACAGTCCCACACGCCAGGTTCTTCGTCCCTCTCTACCGTATCGACATAAAATTTATTCCTTGTATACGCATCATATTTATCGATATCTAATCCTTCAGCAAAAGAAGATGCTGCTTCATATGTTACATCTAATGTACCTGTTTTTCTCTTTGTAATGTCAGTTACCATGATGCCGCAAGTAAACTTTAGTAATACAGTCTGTTCTGGCATCAATTTCTCGATAGTCCACACGACTTTCTTCCCTTCTACATCTGCGCGCCCAACTGAAGTATCTCTTATAACCGGATTGCTAAAATCGCTTGGTATATTTTTCACTACCTTAACGTTTTTAATTGGTTTTTCGAATAAACTTCTCATAGCGATCGCAAATGTAACTGTATTCTCCTTATCAATTGAAATACCAAAAGATTGTAACGAAAACTCATCAGAGGCAGTTCCACCATCTTCAAAGGAATCATCTTCCTCGTCTTCTTCCTCCTCTTCTTCCTCTTCTTCCTCTTCTTCCTCTTCAACCGGAGCTACTCTTTCTTTCACATCAGCCCCAGCTTTGGCGGTTTTTTCTTTGGCTTGTAATAAATTAGTTTCAATATCTCTAATGTTTAAAACGCTATCAGCATCGGGAAGGGTATTAACATATTCTTGGACTAAGAGCATATTTTTAATCTCTTCTTTAATTACGAAGTCTTCGGAATATGTGTTTGTCTTTTCGTCAGTTCCAAGCTCTCTTATCTTAATATCTTTCGATTTAAGACTTGTACTATCGATATTTTTAAGCGATAAATCAATATCCCAAATTCGGTCTTTTTTGGATTGATTCTCTACATTTAACTTTCCCTTAAAATTAATGGATTCTATATTCGAATTGTGATCTAATTCAACATCAACATTTTCGATAATCTTTACTAAACCTGTTAAACCATCTCGATTTCCATCTTTAAGTAATATCGAACCTTCTAATTCACCTGTGGTTGCGTCGTAAGTTTCAATTACAGGAGTAGAAATATCTCGATCAACTAATGTCACTTTACCATCGTCTAAGTCAGACCTTTTCAGACCCTCAGCCATTTTTTCTTCGGCTTCTTCTTCAGCTGCAAAACCATATCTTGGTCGGGGTTCTTCTCGTGGCCTTTTATCTTTTTTACGTGCCATGTTAGATTACCATATTTTTTACATTTTCGTAATATCCATTTATATCTATGGATTAATAATAGATATACTCTTGATAGTTAAAAAAGATTTTTTTACTAAAAGTTAAAACAGCTAGAACAATAATCTTTTAACTTTTTTGTCGGTAGTAGATTATACTAAGAACTCATCCAATTTATTTGGAGGAAAATTTGGATCTCTAAATTGATAATTACACATTGGACAGTTGAGTTTCTTCTTTTTTGGACCTAAAGCTTCGTTTCTAAATGTGTATCCACACGCGGGGCAAGTAATTAAAAGGTTAGAACTCATATTTATCAATATTCTATATTCATTTTCATTTAAATTTTTATTTTTTTGTAAAATTGCATTTAGTCGTTGATATCTATTAGGATAAGAAGCAAATCATTTACATTTATCCCCGTAGCGCCAGTTATAATATCACAGTTTACCATCTTAAAAAAGCTATTTGAATCATTTTTTGTTAGATACGTGTTAAATTCAATTTCATTTTCAACGGATTGAGAGAGGAGAGCATTATCTACTAAAGCACCCATAGCTTCACTATTACCTTCTATACCATCGAGATTTGCTCCAATAATTAGAAATTTGTATTCGATATTCTTATCTTTTATATCGTTTAGGAAGCTTAATAACATTTCTTGGTTTCTCCCTCCAATTCCTTTCCCTTTTATTGTTACGGTTAATTCTCCGGTCCCTAATAAGGCAAAATTCCGTTTCTTGGATTTTTCGCCAAAATTTTGCAACTTGTGAACGATGAAATTATGTAATCCTTTTCCGAAAATAGCAGCTTCACCAACAATTTCATTTGAAAAGTAGTCAACTTCGAAATTTAAATCTTCTAAATATCTTGTTATTTCATTGACGCTTGATTCAACGCTTCCGATTAAATAATTGTGAACATTTTTAAAGAAAGCGGATTGATTTAAGAGATTATTTAACGAGGGGTCTCTCATTCCTGTTTCAATGAGTTGTTTTACCTGAAACGGAACTGTACTTAATAAACCATATTTCTTTAAGATGTGATAGGAGTCTTTAAAAGTTGTAGTATCAGGAATGGTAGGACCAGAAGCAATGAATTCCATATTATTACCGACTACATCTGATATGATCAATGTAATAACTGTAGCTCTACTACTTTCATAGATTTTTTTAGCAAGATTTCCTCCTTTAAAATCAGATAAATGTTTACGGATAGTATTGATTTCGAGAACTGACGCTCCGGAGGCTAGTAAAAGTGAATTAGTTTTTTGTAAATCTGCTAGGGTTATATCTTGTTTAGGCATAGATAATAGAGCAGAGCCGCCGCCGGATAATAAAAAGATAATTAAATCATCTTTGGTCGTATCATCAATATAACTAAACATACATTTTGTGCCATTTACTCCATTTTTATCTGGTATTGGATGAGAAGCTAAATTCATTCTTATTGTACTTGAAGCAGAACTGTTATCAATATTTAAACTATTTGGGATATTAATCATTCCTTTATAGTTAATCTTAGAGTATTCTTTTAGAAGTTCTTCAATTGCTAGAGCCATTTGGGCAGAAGCTTTCCCACCCCCAATAACTAAAACTTCTCTAAAAGTGCTGAGATCAAATTCTTCGTTGCGAATTATGAGCATATCATTGAGAATTTTAACGGCTCCTTTTATCAATTTTCCAGCTTGAACTGAATTAAGAGCTATCTCTAGAGCATTCAATCCAACTTTTCTTAGCGCTAAAGATTCTTCCTTAATGTCGTTAGGAGTTAATTGTGAGAGATTTTTTATATACAAATTTAAACACGAATAAATTGAAGGTATATTTTCTATAATGTTTTCTTCTAAGTAATAAATTAAAATTAATATTGTATGTAGAATCTATCTCATTTATATAAGTATTTAATCATAATTAAAGAAGTCATTTGGAAGATGTCGGATTCGGAAATGTATGATCTAACAGTTATAGGCTCAGGACCGGGAGGATACCATTCTGCAATTAGAGCGGCCCAATATGGAGCTAAAGTTGCTTTAATTGAAAAAAATAAATTGGGAGGTACGTGCTTGAATACAGGATGTATCCCAGCAAAAGCATTATGGGCTTCTGCAGAGCTGATACAAAAACTTAGGGAATCTGGAGCTGATCACGGGATTATCAGCGATTTTCAGCTCGATTTTACTAGAGCTGTTGATCGAAAAAACAGAGTTGTAAAAGAGTTAACGGATGGGATTGCTACATTAGAAAAAGGGTGGAAGAACGATGTTTTTATGGGGCATGGAAAATTATTAGGTGGTAATGCTAAAGATGGTTTTGCAATCTCTATAGAAGGAAGGGAAAAAGAAATTATAAAAAGTAGAAGAACTATCATAGCTACTGGCTCTTCACCCGTTTTGATTCCATCATTCAACATAGATCACGACAGAATATTAACGAGCGACGATATGCTAGACCCCGAGTTCAAAATTGTTCCGAAACGGTTACTTATCATAGGGGCAGGCGTAGCAGGGGTTGAATTTGCTAATATATTCGCTAGTTTCGGTAGCAAAGTAATAATGTTAGAATATCTTCCCTCCCCAATAGCTACAGAGGAACCGATGGTCGTGAAAGAACTAGAAAAGAAATTTGAAGAATTACAAATAGAAATTCATGTTTCTCAAAATGTTTTGTCAATTGAAAATACTGGATCAGCTGTAAAAGCGACTACTATTGCAACTAACATTCCAAGAGAGCAAATCGAAACTGCTGAAAAATCTTCTTTTGAAGCGGATTATTGTTTAGTATCTATTGGTCGCAGGAAGGAATCGAGTGGTTTGGGTTTAGAGCATTTCGGAATTGAAACCAATCGTGGCGCAATCAAAGTCGATTCCAAGACTTTGGAAACATCTGAAAAAGGAATTTACGCAATCGGAGACGTTATTGGAGGTATAATGCTAGCTCATGTCGCTAGGCACGAAGGTGATGTCGCAGTCGCAAACGCTCTAGCTAGCTTAGGAGGTTTTCCAGTAAAAGAGAGAGCTACGGATTACAGCGTTGTTCCAGCAACTATTTTCACAACTCCAAATATTGGTTCCGTTGGGTTACGCAGAAAACAAGCTAAGGACATGGGTTATGATGTATTATTTGGAAGGTTCCCCTACGCGGCTTTAGGAAAGGCAAAATGTATTGGAGAGGAACGCGGGTTTTTACTTATATTAGCAGATAAAAAAACATATAAAGTAATTGGAGCGTCATGTATAGGAGCAGGAGCACCAGAATTAATATCTGAAATTTCTTTAGCCATGAAAAACGGATTAACTGTTCATGATGTTGCTGAAACAATACACAGTCATCCTACGCTCTCTGAAATGGTTCTTGAAGGAATGGAAGATGTATATGGGATGGCTATTCACAAGAAGTCAAGACCTATAGGATTAAATGATTAATTTTCTAGTTCTTTATCTATACTAACGTTTAATATATTCGACCTTAAAGGAAGCTAATTTTCCTTTTTCGATAATAATTTCTCGAAAAGCTCCTGCTAATGTTGGTTTAAAATAGCTTCCTAAACCTAATGCGGGAGTTTGCACAACATAAGGAGCTTTAAGTTCAACTTCTTCTGGAGTATCGATTTGTTCAGAATAAGAATCGTAAAAAATTGCTGCAGGAATATCTAACTTCTCTAAACTATAAGGACGCGTGCTTGAAGCAGTAGTAGTTAAATTCTGAGGATTACTCAGTCTAAATTCCTTTAATTGGTGTGTATGTCCCGAAAGCGTAAGAATACAAAAATCGAGACAAAATTTAAGAAGTTTAGCCCAGTTTGAAGAAATTGTTCCATATTTTAAATCAAATTTGCCGTCAATTCGAGCTGAGGACCCTTTTTTTCCTAATTTCGCTAAGATAGATTCTTTATATTGTTCAATTGAGGTAAGAATGTCTTGAGGAGTTTTTGATAAAGAAAAACGTTTAAATGAGCTAATATTTTTCTTAGGGTTAATTGGAGGGCCATGAATCAGAAGAAATGTGTTGCTTCCTGATTTAATTTCAGTATTAGCTAAATTTTCTAAAAACTTTATCTGTTTGTTCGTAAGTCCAGTAACTGAAGGATGTCCACTCACGAAATCAATTATATTTTTAAATGAGTCTGAGCCTGAATTTAAGAATACGAAGTTATTTTCTCCTAATTTTAGGTAATAATCCAAAGAGGAATTGATTTCTCTTAGGTAAGCCTTCAGAGATTGAAAACTTTTGGAAATTGAACCTATTGGACTTGCCAACAACTCGTCGTTTAAAGCGATCGCTTCATCTCCAGTTAAACCTATTTTCTTGTATAGATTACCCCATCTGAGGTCGTAATGATAATTGCGGAAGTCATGATTTCCGACTTCTGTAAATAAAGGACAGAGTATCTCATCTCCAGAAACCATCCCTCTTCTTTTTTCTTGAGGAAGATTTAAGACAATTTCTTTAAAAATTCGCCAGTTAGTATATTCGTAGTCAAAATCTAAATATTTTCTTTTTTCCTTGTCAATTTTAGAGAGTACTGCAAAATCGATAAGATCACCAGTCAGAACTATAAAATCTAAATCATTTTGCATTACTTGTTTATTTGTAAATTTAATAAAATTTCTAAAGTTATTGTTAGGGTTTATATATCGTTTGTGGAGAGCTTTTACAGTTTTAGCTTTTTCCTCTGGTTGCTTCATTAATAATCGCTGGAAAAAAGAAAGTGCTTTTGCACTTTTAGCAAGAATATCGCTAACATCTGATTTTCTTACTAAAGTTTTCCATTTTCTAACTATTTCATAAATTCTGTCATTGCGCTCAGCTAGATGTAAATCCGTTGCGTGAAAAAACTTGAAATCTATCCACTCGTTTTTTGATACAACTATAGAATGATAATTGATCCACTCCTTCTTATCAGGTCGGCTTAGTTCAATATCAAACATAATGAAGTTAAAACTGGCCAAAAACTTAATAACTTCGTTAGAAAGGTTAAAATTGATCGTAGCTGTGTAATACTTACTTAAACTTCCATAAATTTCGTGCTTGATAAGATATTTCTGAGGGTTGTTATAGTTATCAAATCTTGGATTATCAATCTCATAAAAACTTGCATCCTCAACATTTAACACTATCGGTTTTATCTCTTCTCCACGAAAAGCGCGTGGTCTTAATTTGGTTATTTCTTCGGTCGGGATAATATCAAATTTTACGCCCTTAGAATCCGTAAGTCCACCTTCGATTGCTGCTGCTGCTTCAATCTTCTTCTTTTTCTCCCTTTTAAAAATACTCTTAAATCTACTCCAAATGCTTCTTTTTTTTACCTTCTCAAATCTCTCAAGATATTCTAACAATTTCCACTTATATTCAAGAATGGGAGTTAAACTTATATTATTCTTGATATATTCCTCAAACTGTGCAGAAAAGTCAAGGTTACTTACAAATAATAACTTTATTTCAAATTCATGATTCTTTAAATCACTATCTATATTTAGAAATAGAGGATGTCCCAAATTTGGGCTAATCAGTAAAGCATTTTTGGGTCGAATACTCTCAGTTTCAATCAAGGTTCAATAATCCACAATTCATTATTAATTTCTTACTTATTGAAGAAGACTCAAGGCCTAATAAGTTTTTATTTGATCTTATTGAATCTTAAGATCTCCTTAAGATTATTGTTAAAATGCGATTGCTAATTTTAATAAAAGTTGTTCTATTGATTAGCGGTGCTTTTCCGCTGATGGAAAAAATCATTTTCTTCTTCCAAAACTTAAGATCGGTAGAGCTAGCTGGCCAAATTAACGAATATTACGTTATCTCCTCTAACCACAATATTCCCGAGGTCTTCATGCTCTTCTTTTATTGCGCCATCTTCATCCATATATTCAAAAAGTTGACTTGTTCCTTCAAGATATAGATTAAGATGCTCATCAAATCCCATAAGCATGCCTCTAAACAACCGATTTCGTTTAACCTTTATTAATATGACCTTATTAACAGAATTCTTTAAATAATCTATAGGTCTGTTAGGTCTACCCTGTTGGTAATTTCTTCTTTCCATTTCTCTTAACACTAAAAAAAACTATTTCAAAAAAATCTATTATAATAATTTAAATTAAAATTCAGAATTAAAACCTTTTGTTTATTTATTCTAAGGTATTTAAAAAGATCACAGTATTATCTGTAATTTTTTATTTTATTGTGTTTTTAAGATCATAATAAGCACAATTTTATCCTAGGCCTGTAGCGAAGCATGGATATCGCAGCTGCCTCCTACATACTTTGTATGGAGAAAGCAGAAGGTCGGGGGTTCAATGAGACTTGTAGTTCGCATGTCTTGAACACATCCCCTCAGGCCTGCTTTTTTATTTTTTCAATATGTAATAAAATATCCAACCGAAAATCGTTATAACGATATTACTCTCTTTACATAACGTAAATTTATATAATTGTCTATCACATATATTAAATGCCTAAAAATAGAGGTGAAATTATGTCAAAAAGAATATTAAGAGTAGATATGACAAAACTTGAAGCGAAATTTGAGGACTTACCCGCAGATTTCGTAGCTCTAGGTGGGCGCGCTCTTACATCTACAATTGTTGCGAAGGAAGTTGATCCACTTTGTCATCCATTAGGTCCAAATAATAAACTTGTATTTGCTCCTGGTTTGGTGACAGGAACAAAAGCTCCAACTTCGGGAAGAATTTCGGTTGGAGCAAAGTCTCCGTTAACGGGGGGTATAAAAGAGGCAAATGCTGGAACCAATTTTTCTCAGAAATTAGGAAGAATGAGGATAGCAGCTATTGTAGTCGAAGGTAAACATACTGGAAACGATTATTATCTGTTAAAAGTAACAATGGATGGCGCTGAATTCGTTAATGCTGCTAAGTGGTTAAACAAGGGACTTTACGAAGTTTATAAAGATTTATTCAAGGAATTTGGGAATAAAGTAGGCATTAGTGGTGTTGGTATTGCGTCTGAAATAATGGGAGCTGCCTCAGGAATATGTTTTAACGATCCTGAAGGTTTACCTAGTCGATACGCAGGACGAGGAGGACTTGGAGCGGTGATGGCCTCAAAAGGATTAAAATTCATAGTAGTTGACGAAACTGGAGCACCTGGAGTAGAAATTCTGAACCAAGAAGCTTTTGATATGGGTGTTAGAAAGCTAACAAATGCACTCACGACCCACGATGTAACGAAACCGGGTGGAGCTCTTAACTCATTTGGTACAGCCGTTTTAGTTAACATTATAAATGAGGCTGGAGGCTTACCACAACGAAATTTTTCATCGGGTCAAGATGATAGATCTGAGAAAGTCTCTGGAGAAGTAAAGGCTGATGAAATTAAGAAACGAGGGGGCCAGCGCCCTCACTTCTGCAGCCCAGGATGTGTTATTCAATGTTCTGAAGTGTGGACAAAACCCGGAGGAAAAGATCCCGTTGGAGTATTAGAATACGAAAGCGTATGGGCGTTAGGTCCAAATTGTAGTATTTACGATTTGGATATCATTGGAGAATTAAATAGAAAGTGTAACGATTTAGGTTTAGATACGATTGAAACGGGTGATTTACTTGCAGTAGCAATGGAAGGTGGCTTAACTGAATTTGGAAACGGTAAAGGAGCTTTAAAATTAATGGACGAAATTAAGAACAAAACCCCTACCGGTAGAATTTTAGCTAACGGAACCGCATATGTAGGTAAAGCGTTCGGTGTAACTAGAGTTCCTGTTGTTAAAGGGCAAAGTTTACCCGCTTACGATCCACGAGCGATAAAAGGAATAGGCGTGACTTACGCAACCACACCTATGGGAGCAGATCACACAGCAGGATACGCGATTGCTACTGAAATTATGGGAGTTGGTGGGACAGCAGACCCTAGAGATACAAAGAAAGCAGATTTGTCACGCAACTTACAAATTGCTACAGCCGCTGTTGATGCAACAGGGTATTGTCTTTTCATCGCGTTTGCGATATTAGATATCCCTGAAGGATTAGAAGGTGTTGTTGATACGCTTAATGGGGTATTAGGGACAAGTCTTACGGTAGATGATGTTCCAGGTTATGGGAAATCAATTATAGATACTGAGAGAGCGTTTAATAAAGCAGCAGGATTTACAGAGAAACACGATAGGTTACCAGAATTCTTCTTAAAGGAGCCAATTGCACCTCACAATGACGTTTTTGGTGTAACGGACGAAGAATTAGATAGAGTTTGGGGAGAATAACTTAAAGTATGACTATCTTAGTGAAATTTTTCGGTGACTTGCGGAAAAAAATTGAAGGGTTTGATGTCAAAAACTCATTACCCTTAAATTTAGACATTGATAGCGATGGAATTAATACTATTGCTGATATATTAAATAAATACGCAATTGAAAAGGAAGAAACCGGTCATCTATTTGTTAATGGAACATACTCGGGATTTAAGAAGAAAGTAAAAGATGGCGATAGAGTCGGTTTATTCCCTAATAATATGAAACTGTTATACAAATGGTACTTTACAAAACATGAAGATGAATAAAACAAAAGAGATAAGCGCGACAGTGAAATTTTTTGCTACTTTGCGAAGTGTTGCCCCAGCTAAGAAAAACATTGCATTGCTCCCAGGAAGCACGGTACGCAACATATTAGAGATGTTTGATATTTCAGAAAAAACAAAATTAATTATTCTAATAAACGGTGCACCACACAAAACAAGAGAAACACTTGTCAAGAATGGTGATATTATAGCGATTTTCCCTCCCCTTGCAGGGGGATAATTTAAAACTAAAAAAATTATTATTTTTTTCTTTTTTGATTTTTTTATTTGTTATTTTTTAACCAATCATCTTTAAATAGCGAATAAACAAACATATCATAATATTTCCCGTTAACATAAGCGTCTTTCTTAAATGTAGATTCGCGAATAAAGCCATTTTTTTCTGCACAACGCCAAGATCCGATGTTAACAGAATTTATTCCAGCATAAATTTTGTACAGGTTTAGTTCGTTGAAAGCATATTCAATCAGTAAACGAGTTGCTTCTTCTCCTATTTTCTGCCCCCAATATTCAGGTTCTCCTATAATTAAGCCTAACCATCCTTTTTGACCATACCAATCAATATCATTAACCTCTCCAAACCCGATTGGTTTTTTATCTTTTTTGTGCCAGACTTCAAAGTTTATCTCTCTTTTCATTCTATCTTTAGAGGGCTCAAAAAATTTTTTCATATCTTCAACGGTATTTGGAATTATGTTTCGAGAATATATTCGCACGTTAGGTGTATTTTCCCACTTTACGTAAAGGTTAATATTTTTACTACTTAGTGGTACTAAATCGATAATTTCTCCCTCAATAAATACAGGAACTTGAGAATCTTTCATAATTTTACTAATTTTGTAGCATTATTTTTCGTTTGCTTTCATCCAGTCCCTCTTGAAAAGAGAGAATTTATGTACGTCGTGATATTGTCCATCAACATACTGTTGTTCTTTTAGAACACCTTCTTTTTCAAACCCTAACTTCTCTGCAGCACGAAGTGATCTTGCGTTTGGCGAATACACTCCAGCATATATTTTGTGAAAATTTAGTTCTGTGAAACCATACTTAATTAATAATTTAGTAGCTTCTCCTATGATTCCTTTACCCCAATATTCCGGTTCTCCAATACTCCCGAATATATTCGCGTTTCGATTTACCCAACTGATACGACCAAATCCTACAAAACCTATTGGACGCTTATCGACTTTATGATATATTATAAATACAACATGGTCTCTTGTATGCCTATCTGCTGGAGGCTCATACCACTTTTTTACTTCTTCAAGCGTAGTGGGCCACATATTGCGAGAATAACGACGCACATTTGGATTGTTATTCCATTTTAATTGCAATTCTGCCCATTTAGAATTACTCGCAACTAAATCAATCCTTTCTCCTTCGATAAAAGGGAAAACCTCTAAATCCTCTTGTTTGTCATCTTGCTTATTTTCTTCTGATTCTGTCATGATTTAAGACATTAATTAATCGTTTTATTTGAATTAAACTGGAATTATAAATATTTGAAAAAATTAAAGTTTTTTCTATTTTGTTAAAGATACTCGCTCTTTACCCTTGTAAACGCTGTAAGTATTAAAATCATAATCCCAATAATTATAAACATTATAAACAGGTTCCATTGTACAATTAGTCCGACAAATGGATACAAAATAGCCATTGAAATGCTTCCAAACATATTAATTGTGCTAAGAACGGTAGCTCTATTTTCAGATTCAATTTGGTTATTAATTCCATTTATATATATAAGACCTCGAGTATATCCAAAACTAACAATAAGAAAAAGCATGAAAACACCAATAATAGGAAGAGTCGCAAAACCCAATATAATAAAGGCAAATCCGCTGATAATATTGACTGAAATCAACACATTTTTTTTACTTCTAGCTTTTTCGAGGACCTTTGGTATTATTAGGTTAAAAATTGCATTACATATATTCATAATTGCTAGGATAAATCCAAATACTACTATTGGAATGTTCATAGCGGTTAAATACGGCTGATAAGTCCAAAATAGAAGGTGAATAAAAATTTGTACGAATAACCTATCAAAACAAAGGATTCTTAAAATTTTATTTTTCTTTAGCTCCTGAAAGCCATCCTTCAAGATCGTCAAGTATCTTTTAGTTTTCTCTTCTCTTTCTATTTTTGGCTCTTTAAATGTAAACGAAGTAATAAACGCTCCAATATATATCAAGCCTAAACAAGTCATTGTAAACTGTAAAGAGATAAATCCGGCAATAAGAGAGCCTAAGGGTGCGGATATGATGTTTGCGATTATATGTAATAAATGTGTCCTCCCTAAAACCTTTGTCAGTTTATCTTCTTCACCCGTTGTTTTTAAAGTGCTATATATAAATGCTTCGTCTGTTCCTGAATGTAGAGCTATACTAAACGCCCAAAATGTTTCAGCTAAGAAGAATAGAAAGATATTTGGATAAATGCTGTAAGTAAATGCTGCTAAAACAACGAATAGAGCAGATAAAATCAATGCTGTTTTCCGACTTAGATAATCGGCAATAGCTCCAGAGGGGATTTCAAGAATAAAAATCATAAACATAAAATAACTCTGCAAAAGCATCATTTGGAAAAAGGTTAGACCACCCCACACTGTCATATAAGGAAAGTAAACGCCTCGGACTGTATGAATTCCAAAAATGAATATGAATATATAGAACTTCCAAATATTTCCAGAGAATTTACTCTTATTTTCTCCTTTACTCATAAGTTTTCACACCTATAAAATTAACCAGAATCCATTTATTAATAATTTAATGATTACAGAGTTCGAGATAGTTCGGAGATAGTTTTTTATAGTATTTAGATATAATAATTTTATACAAAAAAAATAAATAATTAATAATCTTAATTGCAGAGAGGGCAATGAAATTTTATAATGTTAATGCTTTCAGTTGAGGGGTGGATAAACGGTCTTACAGGAGTAGGGATTTTTGTGTTTGCTGGCGGGTTGGGAATATTTTTCGCCTATCAATCAAGAAAAACTAACGCAAAGCTTCTAATGAATTTAAGTGTATTCCTATTGCTTATTATGTGGGTATATTCGGGTGTGTGCTTTGATTTCTTTACCCTCATTTTCACGGGTACGGTTTGGTTCCCGCCAGGCTCAACTGCTGAAGATATCAGAACCGCTTTAGTCTGGATGTCTGCTGGATTAATTACCCTTGCAGGAATATCTATAGGAACGAAACTACTTGCGCCTAAAAAAAATTGGTGTTATTTATCAATACTTTTGTTCCTATCTATTATATATATTGTACATCTGTTTTTAGATGTGAGAGGTACAATTCAAAATATTTATGTGAACGAGATTCCACTAGGTCACATTATTCCAGGAACTTTAGCCCATACTGTAATTTTGATCCTATTTTTTAGCGTTTTGATCTTCAATGTAGGCGGATTTACATATAAAGCAACTCAATCTACGGGATTAATACGAAAAAAGTTTATTCTCTTAGCTTTAGGATTTTTGTTTTTTGATTTTTTCCTTGTATCAGAAGGGTTATTTTCGAATGTAGTGATACTGCTTTTCGCAAGAATTGGCACGATTATTAGTTATTGGATTGTCTATTTAGGATTGCGAGAAGAACCAGAAAAACCTCAAGAGCCAGTCAAAAAGGAAATTAAGGTCGAAGGTGACCTATTCCGGTTAATCCAAAACAGACCGAGTAATATTACCGAAGAAGAAGTCTCAATTTCGAAAGAAAAAAAAATTTGTTTGATATGTAAAGGAAAAGTAGGAGGATTTAATTTCATCTGTGATGATTGTGGTGCCTTTTATTGTGATAATTGTGCGAATGCAATGATAGATCTAGAAAATTCGTGCTGGGCTTGTAATACACCAATTGATCCAACGAAACCTTCCAAACCGTACGAAAAAGATAAAGACGGGATTGATGTTAAAAAATTAGAAGAAGACAAAAAAACAAAAGGCATAAACTAAATTTTTGATTAAAGAAATTTATTATATTAGAATTAGAAAAAAAATAAAAAAATTTTAAAAATATTGTTTTTGTTCTACATTAATTTCATTGCCAGGTTCATGTCGTTAGATGTCAGCTTCTTGCGGCCGGCGTGACGAGTCATTTCGAGAGCTTTGTTTGTTACGCCTCTAGCGACTTTTTCAAGATAGTCGATTAATGCGTCAACAGCTTCACGAGCGACCATTTCAGCGCCGTTATCTTTCATTAACTTTCTAACGGGTGACCAGGCAAATACTTTTTTAGCCATTATTCTATTCCTCCACTATTAATTTTTACTATTTTTTTTATAAAGTCCATATAACTTACTTTGAACTTTATTATATTATATATCTTCTTTCAAATATTTAAATCTTGCTGATATTTTTCGATAGGATATGTTTCGGTTAATAATTTCATCCGATCGACAAAATTGCGATGTAAGAGAAGAAAAGCCGCAAGGATACTGCTGAGCCTTTAGATCAGAGATTTTTTTTTATTTTGAATTTTAGATACGGTATTGCTAACTCTGTCTAATAATTAATCCAGATTTGAAAATGGGCTTCTTTTGCTAATGAGGTCAAAAAAGGATCTATTCAAAGAGAAAAAATAGATTAAACGGTTTTACTCTAAAGGTTTTCGCATCAATATAAAATCCTCATCTTCACTTACCCTTGAAAATCCTTCAGATTCAAATAAAGATACTGGACCATGATAGCTATGAGCATCTGACAAATCACCCTTTCTAGGATAGGCTTCAATCCAAGAATATCCGTTTTCTTTTAAAATTTTGGTGGCGTGTTTTAAGAGTTTTCGTGCTACTCCTTTTTTTCTGTAAGCGGGGGCAATTAAAAAACACACGACTGAAGCTATTTTTCCCATTGGAGTATCATCAGGCTCATTATCGACAGCAATTTTTTCATATATCTCTTTAGAATTGAGATTGCACCACCCTACGGGTTCTTCATCCACGAAAGCAAGTAGTCCCTTCATTACTTCTTCTTTTATTAAAGATATCGTTGCGTTTCGATTCTGATCTTTCGTAGCTTTTCCCCATTCTTCCATATTCCCGGGAAAATGATAAAAGTGGCAATAACATCCCCCCCACCCAGGATTGTCAGAAAATGCGACATTATCAAAAAAATGCAAGAAATCCTCGAGTAAATCCGGTGTTAGTTCCTTAATTGTTAATTCCAATACCTTTTTACTCCTTATTATTTGTACTAATTTTGAGTTTGATACCTAAAAAATGTATTCATTTTTATAACTTTATATATTGTTTTAGCAAATCTATACTAAAAAAATGCAATACAACAAAAAAGAGAAAATTAAATAATTTTTTTAGTCCTTTTTTTTTCTTATGATCAATCGAATCACTGAAAAAATTGCCGTTATTACCACACCATAAGTTCCACCGTTAATTAAGCCTCCCCAGAGCCCGTTAAAGGGGACTTCTACCATTTGACATGTTAGCACGCATACCTCGACATATTTAGGATAAATAAGGCTTCCAGGCGCGACGTTAAATGGGGCAAAAACTGTTAGTAACAAAGTCCCAGTAAAGACAGCAAAAAATGTTATTGTAAAATAAATATCAAAAAAACTATCAGCTGGTGATGACATTTTATCAACCCTTAGTTGTAAGTGTAAACAAGAAGAATTAAGAATAGTATTTAAATCTTCTATTCTAAATACTAACTAAATTTCTAAAAATATTAGAGAGAAATGGTTTGAAAAAAATTATAGCGATTACGCGCGGCGATGGGTGCGGTCCCGAAGTTGTGAACGAGGCAGTCAAAATACTTGAAGTAGTGTCAACATATACTGAATTTGATTTTGAATTTAAAAATGCGCCGGCGGGAGGTGAGGTTTGGAAAAAACATGGTACAAACCTTCCCGAGAAATCGTTTGAAACGATAAAAAAGTCAGATGCTCTACTATTTGGCGCTATTGGTTTACCTGATTTACAGCCTGGAGTGGCAGAAAGTGCTATATTGAAGCTTCGGCAGGGTTTAGATTTATACATCAATTTACGACCCGTAAAGCTGTATGATAACCTTCGCGAAATTTGTCCTTTGAAAGACGAGTTCATAGGAGACGGAATAAATATTACATTCGTTCGAGAAAACACTGAAGGGCTTTATAAAAATATTGGTAGGTTGGAAGAAGATTCTGCTGAGAACCTAATGCTTTACACAAGAAAAGGTTGCGAGCGAATCATAAAGTTTGGGTTTGAATATGCTAAAAGAGTGGGTCACAGTAAGGTTACATCCGTTGATAAGGCAAACATTTTGAAACCCAGTCAACTATGGAGAAAAATATTTCATGAAATAGGTGATAATTATTCAAATTTAACAACAGAGGATATTTACATTGATGCGTTTTGCCAATGGCTTATTCGTGCCCCCTATAAATTTCAGACGGTGGTAACTGGTAATATGTTTGGCGACATTATAAGCGACGAAGCAGCGTTCTTAATTGGAAGTCTAGGAATGGCTTCCAGCGGGAATATTCATCCAGGAAAAGTATCAATGTATGAACCTATCCACGGCTCAGCTCCCGATATTGCGGGAAAAGGTATTGCTAATCCTATTGGAACCATTTTAAGCGTAAAACTGATGATGGAAGAATCTTTTAATTCGCTTGATTTAGGAAATGAAATCGATAAGGCAGTTGAAGCGGCATTAAACGAAGGTAGGACCGTAGATATTAAAAGTAAAAGCTTAAACACGCTTTCAACCGTAGAAATGGGAGATTTAATCGCTAGTAATTTAAAAAGTAGCTTAAAAGCTTAAAAATATTTATTTAAGCTTTCTCGTGTTAACAATAAGATCTAACAGGAGTACAAGATTATCGTAGATTTTTTCTCTGTAATCTGAATCAATCTTGAGGAAGAGAACTGATACTACCTTATCTTCTAAATCTTTGTCGATAACAAACTCTTCCATCAATTGTGGGTAGTTTTTATCATCAGAAACCCGAAGTCCTATCAGAACAGCTCGTTTTTT
>JAHQWP010000146.1 GCA_029856235.1 Promethearchaeia archaeon | reverse complement strand
ATTCAGAATTTAGCTCACCTTTCAATTGTTTGATGATTTCGTCGTAGTTAATTTGCTTCATAATATGAATTATAAATTTTTTGAATAATTAATAAAATCTTATTTATATATATTTAATTAAATATAATTCGCATTATAGTCTAAATGAAAAAATATAAATATCATTTTTTAGAACAAGAATCGGATGTAACTTTAATTTCAGAGTCGAAAAGTGCCATTTTAAAAGCTAAAGAAAATTTGGCTAGTAATCGATTAATTTTAGAACAATTTATTAAAAGAAATGACAAATTCCTCACCTCCTTTTTACCTATTAAAATTAAAACAGAGTTTGAGATTATCAATCTAATGAGTGAAGCATCAGTTGTATGTGATGTCGGTCCAATGGCAGCAGTAGCAGGCGCATTCTCTGATTTAATGCTACAATCAATGAATTCTCCTGAAGTTGCGTTAGTCGAAAATGGAGGTGAAATCGCAATAGAGACCAAAGAAACTTTAAAAATTGCACTTTTTGCAGGATTTAATCAATTGAATTTAAATTTAGGATTTCTTATTCAAGAAAAAGATTGTCCGCTTGGAATTGGCACAAGTTCTGCCACAATTGGGCATGCTATAAGTTTGGGTCAAGCTGATGCAGTAACTATATTCGCAACAACCGCAACATTGGCAGATGGGGCCGCAACGAGAGTAGCAAATGAAGTTAAAGGAGCGGATATTGAAAAATCAATCAAAGATGCTCTAGATGTAGCGGAAAACATTGAAGGTGTCAAGGGCGCTTTTATTTGTCGAGAAGATAAAGTAGGACAAGTTGGTAATCTCCCCAGTTTTTTTAAAATTGAAGGTAACAAGACTCAAATCTTAAATGATAAACTAGATACAGCATTTCTAGGAGAATATGAAATTTTTGATTGATTTACAAAATCGGATTATCATCCATAAATGAATTATATAACCCAATAAATGGGCATTTCTTCGCCTTTTTCACTTTTAGCAGAAAATATTCTATTTAAATAGTTTAGATTATAATACTGCTCTATTTCTTCAGAAGTTAACTGACCAAAAAAGCTCGCACCTGACGTTAATAAGAAATTATCAGACAAAAGAAGATACATTTCCATTTCTGTGTCTTTCTTCATTTCTGTTAAGAAATTTGTACCATTACTCAAAACATGATTCTCAGGGTGCATTAGATCATTGTCAGCAGGAATAAAATTATGCATCTGCTTGAACGATAAATCATAACTTAGATTATCAAAGGGGAAATTGTAATATACAAAAACATGCTCCCAGCCATTCATACCAACTATCGTATTAGTCTCATTAGTGTAATTTGAATACCATTGTATGGTACTTACTTCTCGCTTCTTTAATGTGTAAATTTCCCTAGAAACGCTTATATCAATAAACGAAGCAAATAAAGAGAAGAAAACTATTAAACTTATCAAAATCATTGATTTTGTTTCATTTCTTCCTCCTAACTTCATTAATTTTTGAAAGTAAGATATAAACCCTATAACTATAACAACCGAGCTAATATATAAAATCCGCGTATAAAAATGGAAAGTGTTGGTGAAAACATCAAAAATTAAACCAGCAAAAATCAAAAAGACCAATATAATTGCCCATAACCATAAGACTTTACCCCTAGGCTTAAATCTATACACTCCAAATCCCCATAGAGCAATAATTATATATAGCGCCAATTCAAAACCTACAAAAATAAAATAAGAATTTAAATTAAACACAAAGAAATTTGCAATAAAAAAGGTAATAGTAAAAATAATAACAAGCGCTATTAAAATTGGTATAAAAAACCGATCCTCAACTTTTTTATAAAACTTTTTCTTTTTACCGAAAATTATTAGCTTATACCTTCCCGTCGTAAATTTGGGGTCCTTTCTGATATAGAGAATAGAGAGTAATATAACTGCAGCCCCAGCAATTAAACCTGAAACAATATATTGAATTGGTAAGGAAAAAAACCTGTCAAACACTCTAAGATGCCCCGTACTGATATTTAAGCTATAAAATAGTAAAAAAATACCCACCAAACCTAATAAGAGGAAAAAATCAAACCCTCTTCTGACATTAATGCAGAAGTAGATCAAATAAATCCATAGAAAAGAAATTAAAATAATAAGTGCCATCAATGAGTGAGTAATTAAAGCACTAATTAGGATTAATATGACCGGTATATATGTTTTAAAGATACCAGTAAAAATCTCTTTGCGACTTGGAGGCCTCTCTTTTATAAAAGCTTGTAATCTTATAAAAAGTAGAAGAAAAATCATAAGCCCTTGGATAAAAGTTAATCCCGAGGGCCAATATTGATACATCAAATAAGAAAACCCTAATGAAGTAAAGGTTAATATGTATACTCCAAAAATTGCGAAATTTTTGTTTTTAAACACGCGCTTCAAAAGACAATAGACAATTAAACTCGAAACTGGAAACGTGTAAAAAAGTGAAAACCTAGGTATATTAATTGCACTTATTCCTGAAAAATACTGAAAAATTACGCTAAAAATGTGTAAACCCATCGCTCCAAAATATTCTCCTGCCGGTAATTGGTAGGTTTCGGTAATTAGTCTAATTATACTAATATGTAACCACGGATCAAACCCAATAAAATAACCCCCCCTTGCGAAATCTGATAAGATAAACAGTAAAATAAAAATAATCAATAAAATCCCGTTTAAGGATAAACGATCCTTAATGTATTTTAAAATTGAGAAATCATTGTAAAACCTCTCTTTATCTACATCGGTTTGTAATATTATAAAAGATGAGAGAGATTTATTTTTAATTTGAATAATAACCGTTGAACCAATTAGAATAATAAATAAAAAAAAAGTTATTGAGAGAAAAAATAATGGCGTTAATGGGATTTTTAAAGAATGGCCAATAAATCCTTCGAGAATATAGATTGATAAATTAGTAACAATAGTCAGGCTTAACCTCTCTACAGCATTTAGATTTTCGAATTTGAAGATGAAAAAATAAATCGGATATGAGGGTAATAACAATAAAATAAATATGACGCTAACTAAATTCAAATCCTTAAATACATTTACCAAAATACCACTAATTTGAAGAAATACTGATGAAAACATTAAAAATGATAATACTATGAAAAAGAGATTAATTCTTAATCTAAAATATAATAGGATTTTATTTAGACTAATTTTAATAGCGCTCATATCTTCAATAATTCTATTATTTCTTTAAATCTATATTATATCTATTGGTGTACCATTTGAAATAATCCGTTAAGCCTCGTTCTTGATCGTATTCTGGTCTAAAATGTATTAAATCTATAGCTTTTGAGATGTCAGCATAGC
>JAHQWP010000145.1 GCA_029856235.1 Promethearchaeia archaeon | reverse complement strand
ACAGAGTTAAATTTGCTTTAAAAACTGATGATATTGGAACATATTATCATCGTGGAGGTAGTCATAACGGTAAAAAACTCTCGCAAAAAGTATACATCACAAATAAGGGAATCTTTCCTCGTGATGTTTGGACGGATTTACCTTATATCAGGGCAAATACTACAGAATATCAAGCGTTTTCCACACAAAAACCTGAAAGATTGTTGAAAAGGATAATTCTTGCTTCTTCAGATAAAGGTGATATCGTAGCAGATTTTTTCTGTGGAACTGGCACAACATTAGCAGTAGCAGAAAAACTTGGACGAAGATGGATTGGTTCAGATATAGGAAATCATGCGATAAACATAAGTCGCAAAAGAATTCTTGATGTATGGAATAGTAATGATCTCATAAATTGGGATCAAAAATACAACGAATTTCCCCGACCATTTAGAATTTTGAGAATTAATAATGATCAACCAGAAATTAAGAAGGGCAAATTTGAGATTAGAATGATTAAAGAGAGAGTACAAATATCTATTGAATTAGCAGATTATTTTGTTTTAGATTTAAATTTAATTAATGATAAACTTAAAACTAAGATTGAAACTTTTACTGATTGGATTGATAGTTGGGCCATAGATTTTAATTGTCAAAACGATTATTTTACCACGACTTGGATATCGTATAGAACACTAAAAAACCGTAAATTAAAATTATCCTCAATATGTTATCCCTATACTACACAAGGAAATTACACAATAGCAGTAAAAGTAAATGACATTCTTGGAAATGAAACGATTCAAAAATACGATGTAAGTATAGATTGAACCTCATTTTACGATCTCACGCAATAATAAAGTCGCATAGGAGCCTTTTTGTAAAGAAAACTCGATTTTTAATTTATGTCTATTTTGGAAAACATTGTCCCCAGAATATTCAAGAATTTTTAAACCTAGTGGTTTGACAATTAAAGGTCTGAAGGAACCCTTGAAATCGTAAGTTTCTAACAATTTATTGCTAAAAATTTCCATTGAAATTCCCTCCTCCTTTAGAATTTCTAGTACAAAAGATTTTAAAGCAGGAAAGTCGTCTAAGTTTGTATTATATCCTATCAATGGATATACAATTTTAGCTCGATTTAAATCATTTGCTTCTTGTAAATACTTATCATATAATCCATTGTATAGGTATTTAATTCGAGTAATATTTCCATTTTCTTCATCTAAAATAATAAAAATATCGCCTTTAATTGGTTTGTTTAAAGAAATCCCTTTTTTATACCGCAAGGACAACATTCTATTAAATAAAAAAGATTGAAATGAACTAATCAGTAATTTTATAAGGTACTTAGGTAAGTGATTAATTGCTCCTTTGTGATCACCAGGATTATCTATTAAATATTTTATCATTATTCTTTCATAATTCAAACTTTTAGGAAATGCATCGTATGCTTTTTCAAGATTACCTTTTTGTCTTAGATCTTCCCTTACATTGAAGGATTGTGGCAATTCTGACGAATAAGGTGTTATTACAAACTCATCGAACGCTTTTTTAAATTCGTTTTCTAAAATATATCTCCCTATAAGGTGTGAATTCGGTCTAAATGTCCCAAATCTTTGAAGCCCATAATAGTTCGGAAATCCACGAGTTCGTAAAGCTGCTATTAGTTCTTCTATTTCATTTCTTTTTATACTCTTTTCATCGATGTTTCTAATGGTAATCTCAAAGTTGTTTCCCCAATTACTTCCTAATTTAATGGGATGTTTGGAAGGATTGATGTTTCTAATGAATATATCACGTAACTTTAATTTCTTCAACTTCTCGACGTAATTTCCTCTAATTGACGCTTGCTGAACTGTTATAGCACGTTTATCCTTTAATCCGGCGTAATCGATAGCTTTAGGAGCTATATCTAAAGCATCGCTAATCAGTCTTACCGCTTCAAATGTGTCTTTATTGATTTTTACTAAGTTGAAAGTTGTAAAATTGTCTTTACTTTCCACAGAATACCTAGTAGGAGTGTAATCCTCATTTATCTCTAGAACACGACCAGTAAAAGTGATTTCTTTAACGATAAAGTCTTTATAGCGGTTTTTAATAGTTCCCTGAATGCCTTTCATTTCAGGGGTTGAGAAAACTTCAATTCCTACAACTTTTTCGACTTCTCTCTCGCTAATGTTGTTGAACTTGTGAAAATTCTCCTTCTTTCCTTCCAAATTAATTACCTTGAAGGTGTTATTTTATAGTAACTTTAAAGCCCCGGTAACTTTATCTAAGGTTTCAGATAGTGCAGGTCCTATTCCTAAAGCCGTGGTGGTTCCAGGAGTCAGTTGTGTTAAGCCAGCGTCTCTAACTAAAAAAAATAGGATTTCTTTTTTTTCTAAATTTGAAACGATTTCATTAAGTTCTTCCATGCTACTTATTTTTAGAACTACTTTCTTTTGCCCGGTGTTTTTCCATTTTTTCCATACATCTTTATTTTTTATCCTAACCAAATCTGCTGAAGATAACGATGCGTGGCACGACTGAGCACATTTTTTCCCAGTACCCATCTTTAAATCTGTCCGTATTAAGATGACTTGTTTGTATTCATCCACAATATATTAAACCTATTCAATAATAAGAAATTGAGATATAAAATAATTACTTTTATTCAAATTCGATACGAATCGTTTCACCAGTGAGTTCAAGTATTAGTTCTTTAAGCTCTTCTTTGGTAAATAAAATAGTCTCTTGATCTTTTTTGGAAATAACTCCTTTAAATTCAATATCTCCTGTTGCTAAAAATATCTCATTTAACGAAACTAATTTGCTAGGAGCGATTAAGCTTTCTAAAGTGGCTCTAGGTTTCTTAGTTTGTTCGATAAAGATTATTTCGTCTACTTCGTATGTTTCTCTTATCCAATTTATTAATTTTTGCGTAATTTTAATCTTATCTTTCTTTCCGACAACAAATATTACTACGTCCTCGAAATCGATTGCTTTAAAGAAAGAAATATTTTTTAAAAATCCAAAATCTTCCTCTTCTTCCAAAACAAGTAAATCCTTAGCTAAATCTAATTCAAATTGAGTAAGAACTTCCGTATCTAGTTTTTCTTGACAACTAGAACATAAAAATCCGGAACTTACACAAGTTTTACACGCAGGAAGAATTTTCATTTAGCTTCTAATCCACTTATAACTCGATAATATCGCAAGTTAGATTTCTTACAAGTCTATCTGCAGTTACCGGGTCTGTTTTATATGTATAAAGTCGTTTTTTAGTTCTTAACTTCAATTTCACAACATCTTTTACTCGCTTAACCCGACAATGGACGGCAAACTCCGCTAAAGATAAAAACTTTTCCTCGTCAAATATTTCGCTTGGCAACTTTTTCAACTAAATTTGAAATTAA
>JAHQWP010000144.1 GCA_029856235.1 Promethearchaeia archaeon | reverse complement strand
AAACCGTTTAATAATAAAAAGCAATATAAATAAAAAATAATATTTATAATTTATATTTTAAAGAAGTATAAGAAACTGCATGGACGAATTGAATAAAAACTATAATGTGATTTTATGAGTGATAGTGACGAACGGAAGGATTTTGTTTTCAAAATAACTGTAATTGGCGATGGGGGAGTCGGTAAAACCTCTTTAATTAAAAAATATACAAAGGGAAGTTTTAAGAAGGAGTATATTAAAACATTAGGAGCTCAATTCTCTAAATATGACGAGAAAATAGAAGGGAGCGCAGTAAAATTGTTTTTCTGGGATATTGCAGGTCAAGCTGAATTTTCATTTATGAGACCAACGTTTTACAAGGGGAGTAAAGCTGCGATTATAGTTTTTTCTCATGCACCAGATGAAGTTGAGAAAAGCTTTGATCATATCTTTGATTGGCACGAAGATATTAAAAAATATTGTGGAGATATTCCAATTGTACTATTCGGCAATAAGATTGATTTGATAGATGAAAGTTCAATTGATAATGGAAAGATAGAAGAAATAGTTAATAAAAGAGATTTTCTAGGATTTTATAAAACTAGCGCGAAAACAGGGAATGGCGTGTACGAAGCGTTTCAGTCGATAATTAAAAATCTTTATGAGAAATATAAGGACCTTTAAATTTAATTTAAGATTCAATTAGTATTATAAGGTGATTTAAGTTAGAAAAGTTTCAAAAAGGCTATCCGAAAATTTTGTTCTTTTCGTCGTCTCATTGCGGACCGTGCTTACCAATAGAAGAAATGCTAAAGAGAATTAATATTTCAATGTTTGGAAAGAAATTATATATCGAAAAAATAGATGTAGAGAAACATTACCAGTTAACTAACGAATATAAGGTTACTTCACTACCAACTATTATTGTAGCAGATAGAAGATTGTGCGTCAACATTCAGGAGGAAGATATTATTGACGCCATATTATATGGATTTATTTCCTCCGTAAAAATATAAAAATAAAAATTTTAGTAAGAGAAGAGAGTGTAAAAAATGGATCGACAATTACTGTCAAAAATTTTAACACAAATGAGGAAACATTTGAAATCTGGAAAAGAGATTGGAGATATGAAGGTAGGTGCATTATTAGCCCTTGGTCATCAGTTAGAGGCTATATTTTACTATTTAGGTCATGAGTTAGGTACGCATTTAAATGTAAAACCAATTGAAGATGTTAAAACTATACCTGAGGCTATAAAAGAGAAAATTGCTGAGTTTAACATTGGAGAAGTTGAGATTACAGAAAGTACAGAAGAAATAGTTCAATTGAAACTTAGAGGGCATTCTTCAATAAAGGATCTTGTCGATAAAGGAATTAAAACAGAGGGCAGTTTTTGTTCCTTTGAAGCAGGTTTGCTAGCGGGTTTAGTAGAAAAAATGACAAATATACATTGTTTTGCGCAAGAAGTAGATTGTAGCTTACAGTCAGGAAAGAACCATTGTGAATTTATGATTGTGTTTCAAAAAGATTAATTTAAAATCAAATATCTTTCAAATGTTAATAATTTGTGCTCATTCGTATGAAAATACAGTTTAAATTATAACATTATTAGAAATAGAACTAAATAGCGCTAGTTCACATACTTCTTCTAATAAATTAAAAAAATAAAAATAATTAAATAAAAGTTATATCTTGATAGTCGGTATCGCCTAATTCCTTTTTCGCGACACCCAATTCTCGTACTTGTATATTTAATTTCCTTACTGCTTCTTTAACTATATCTCTTCGTTTAGCTCCAGTACAAACTATCCTTCCCGTGCTGAATATTAAGAAAACTGTTTTTGGTTCCTGCATTCTATAGATTAACCCGGGAAAAACTTCTGGTTCGTACATAGCATACTCCATAACGATTGCTGCCATGTTTAAATCTATATTTGTGTGTAAATCACCACTAGCTACGATATTTTGAATAGTGATTTCGGGATTGGATACTTTTATACCTGCTTTTCTTATATTCTTTAACACTTTTTCCACAACCCTATCAGCTTCTGAAGCTTTGCGCATACCAGTAACTACCATCTTCCCAGTAGAAAAAATTAAAATGGTTGCTTTGGGTTTTTCAATTCTCATTACTAATCCGGGAAATCTTTCAGGGTTGTATTCAACATCCGCATGTTTACGAGCAATCTGATTTAAATCGATTTTTTCTGTGATTTCAACGACGACAGTTGCAACTACATTTTCAATTTTGTAGTCTAAACCTTCCTCTTTTCTTCCTCGTCTTCGCCCTCTTCTTCTAATTCTTTCTCTACTTCTAAATCTTCCTCTTTTTCTGCCATCCTACATCAAACTTAATAAATATGATTTGAACTAATTAAGTAAAATTAAATTCTTTTAAAAACGGTATTTCTTTATAAATGATTTTTTGTTTATAAAAAATCAAATATAAAATTGATTAGGATGAAATCTGGAACTCTAACTATCTAAATTCTTTGCCAATATTTTATTAATGATTTCCATAAAAGCGCTTTCTACATTTAATCCCGTTTTAGCAGAAGTAGGTTTAAATTCCATATTATATCTTTTCGCAAGTTCGACACCTTCACTCTCTTGGACTTTTATAGCATTTGTTAGATCAGTTTTATTCCCAAGTAAAAGCAATGGCTGATCTCCCCTTGCATCTTTAAAATCTAAGATCCAATCCTCAAGTTTGTCGTAAGAACTTCTTTTAGTACAATCATATATTATTAATGCTCCATTTGCTCCTTCTAAATACAACTTTCGTAAGGCTTTGAAACTCTCTTGGCCACCTAAATCCCAAATCTGAGCGGATACATCTCCAAATTCCTTAATGTTCAAATCCTTCTTTAATAAGTTCACACCTAAAGTGCTTTTATAATTACCTCGAAATTTTTTCTCAATAAAGCGGTAAACCAATGAAGTTTTTCCGACATTAGCTTCTCCGAGCACACAAATTTTTACAATATAGCTAGAATTAACAGTCATAATTATTCACAATATCGATTGACTTTTTTTTTACTTTCATAATAATGTTTATCCTTATTAATAATTTTCATGTCGAGACTTCGAAGTCTTTTTTTATCGTCAAAGGTGTTCTTAAAACAGAAATTGCGTTTTATGAAAAGTTAGCGTGAATGTCTATTTTTTTGGACAGGGAATTAACGGTGTTAACATATTCAGAATACAGTTTTGGAATTAAGTTATTTGTCCTAGCTTTACTATATGCAAAGAGAAATAGTTGACTTAAGGAAACATCGTTGTTGAGATCATATATATCCTTTCTTAAATTGAATTTTTCGCTGTTTTGATCTATAAAATTACAAAGTATATATCTATTTTCGTTAGATAATTCTAATTCATTCATTAAGCCATAGATCCTTAAAATTAA
>JAHQWP010000143.1 GCA_029856235.1 Promethearchaeia archaeon | reverse complement strand
CATGTTGACAGAGTATTCGTACAATCCAATCATAAAAGGAGCTGAGTTGTATAGCGTTTTATTATCTCGTCGAGATCGAAAAATAAGTCCTTTCTTCGCCATTGATTCAAGTTTTGCTTCTATTTCAGCTATATTCTGTCCCGCTCTTCTTGCGATACTACGGGGTCTTTCTGGTCTCATAGTTAAGAATGTAGCCAATTCAGCTTCTTCTTCAGTAAAAAGACGCTTTAAAATTTCAATCTCAACACCAGATTGAGTTTTACGGAAGCCTATAGGAAATATATCTAGGAACGCTCTTAATTTTTCATACGTATCTACAGTCATAGCACTAAAATTATTATTTACTTCTATTATCTATTATTCATATTAAATTAAAAATAAAGATTAGGTAAATTTTTCTGATAATGAGGTTGTAAGTTCATTCAATTTTTTAGAAATTCTCACCTGAAAGATGTGATTTTCATCTAATTCTTTAAATTTGACTGGTAACATTTCAATATTTTTGTTATAATATTGCTGGATAATGTTCAGATCGGGTAAATCTGCTATTAAAGTTCCTTCTTTCATCACAGGTATAAGAAGTGCTTCAGAATTTGAAAGAGCTGGTTCATTCTCTAACATTAATATGTCTTCTTTAAATTCTCCTTGTTCATTATAAAATCTATAGATTTGTTTATTACCAGGATAGGTTAACTTATCTTCGCTTATTTTAATTTTAGGTTTTCTGTTATATTCTATTAATTTATATACGCCTGCTATAGTGGGATCATCACGAGAGGTAGCTAGTTCAGTACCAACTCCAAAAGCATCAATTGGTGCGTTTTTCTCAAGAATTTCTTTTATTTTATATTCATTTAAGTCTGAACTAGCAACGATCAGCACTTTTTCACATCCGTTTTCGTCTAATATTTTTCTTACTTTTCTTGAATGCTCAATGAGATTACCCGAGTCAATTCTTACAGCTTTAATAGAGTTTTTAAACTTAGAAATATTTTTAGCTGCTTGTTCTGTATCGTAAGTATCGATTAAGAGGATGGAATTATCTCCGTAGATCCGGTTATAAACATCGAAACTCTCCATTTCATTATCAAATTTCTGTATAAAGCTATGTGCCATCGTTCCGCTTGAAGCAATACCTAGTTCAATATCAGCAATTACATTGCTGGTACCGTTAAAACCTGCAATATAGCTTGCCCTCGCAGCGTAAACTCCAGCAAGAGGGCTGTGAGATCTTCTCGTACCGAACTCTAACAGAATCTTGTCTTGCGCTATGTTCTTGATTCTAGACGCTTTTGATGCTACTATGGTCTGGTAATTTATGACATTTAAAATGTAAGTCTCTGCCAATTGAGCGTGGAACATTGGACCTTGAATCTTCATAATTGGCTCGTTAGGAAAGAAGAAATTACCTTCTTTCATTGCCCACACATCTAATTTGAATTTAAATTTAGGTAAATAATCGTCAAAAAAACTCGAATCAATGTTTTTGAAAACCTCTTTTTTTCTCAGAAACTCTATTGTTTTATCGGTAAATCTTGCATTCTGTAAATAATGAATTACTTGTTCTAAACCCGCAAAAATTAAATAATTACGATTTTTAGGGAACTTTCTTATGAAGAGTTCAAAAACAGCAATATCATCCTCTTCCTTAATATTATTATCGAGATTGTACTGATAATACGCTGCTCCCATTGTCAGTTCGTAAAAATCAGTACTCAAGATTAAATTATGTTCGTTAATGAATCCCGATTTTGGACTTGTCATTGTTGTTATCTTTTATTTTTTTTTAAAATTTGTGACCCTTTTGAGCATAAATCCCAACATCCTGTCCTTATTAACTCCACCGTTGCAAGTAATTTTGTCTCCTAATTTAAATTTATTGCTCGAATATAGTTTTTCGCTCAGTCTTATTTTTAATTGTTCTAATTCTTCTATGTCTTCTTTCTTAAAGTCGCTTTTCTTTTTCAGTTGAGGTCCGAATTCAATATCCTTTAATGTAATTAGATAAAAGGTTGTTATATTCCCTTGAAAATCATCTTCTTTCTCTTCTATATCTGTTATTTCAGCTTCATAGACCGTTATTCGTTTGTATCTTGCGAGTAGAGAACTGGAAGCACCCTCATTAATTAAGTTGCCATCTTTGATAACAATATCTTTTACCTTTTTCTCAAAATCTTTAGGTAAAGTTGTAGTTTTCCAATCTGATAATTTGAAATAATTTTTCTTTAAAGAATAAATAAATCCAACCCAAAAATGATTACAAAATCCCATATTTGACCCTACTCTACAATCACAGTCTCGTTCAGGATCGTTGATGTTTTTTGGCGTTATTGATAAATACGATTCCGAATCCCAATTAAAACCCTTGAATTTTAACTCTATTTCATGGTTCTTGTCGTTTACGACCTTAATTTCAGTTATTGATTCTCGATCTTCACCATTAATTTTACGAATTGCTGTATTAATTTCGCTCGAAATGATGTCTCCTTCCTTCTGTTCTAATAAATCTTTCAGTTCTTCTTCTGCTAAAGAGTCAAGAATAAACTCTACTAATTCTGATTTTTTAAATTTTGAAAAGCCTTTTATCTCAAAATCTCGACATAACTGCTTTAAATCGTCTGCATTTAAAGATTGGAGCAAATATTTCAAATAAGTCTTATCATCAATTTCTTTATTCATTTAATTTCAAGCCCGATATTTTTAAAATGTAAATTCTCCAAGTAAAATTTAAATCGATTGCTTATATTTATGACTGTTGTAATAAATTGTTCATTAACTTAATTTGACATTGTCCCTTTAACAAGAACATCTGTTAAATTTTCAATAAGTTCTTCCTCTGCAAGTTCAAAATCGCTCCGAATCCACCAAATAAAGACTCCAAGTACCGTAGATGTCCAAACTCTCGCTGTTACTTTAGGATTTTGATCACGGGCTCCAGATTCTACGAGTCTTGAGATGATTTTTTCTACTTCATTCGTAAAATTATCAAGAATCTCATTTCTTTTGTTTCGATATTTTTGATCCATTCCCCCCATTTGCTCAAAAAATATTAGAAATGAATCCTTTTTTTCCCTAAACATCTTAGCGTATCCTCGAAAAAGATTCTTTACCGCGGAGATTGGTGGAATCTTGTTATCTTTGAAATAGATAAATAATTCTCTAAATTTGCTTATCATAAGTTCAGCTAATCCACTAATTAATACTTCAATTACGTCCTCTTTTGAATTAAAGTAATTATAGAAGTTCCCTACGCTCGTATTAGCCCGTTTTGTGATATCTTTTATACGAGTATTATTAAATCCTTTTTCTTCAAAAACGGTGAGAGCTGATATTATAAATAAATCTCTCTTTTCCTTCTTTATTATTTCAGACTTTTTCTCTCTTGAAGACAATTACGGTCAACTCAGAAAATCATGAACAATTTGTATTATATCAAAATTCAAAAAAATTATTATTACATGTTAAGAAAATAGGTTAAAATTTATTATTTATTAGTTTTCAAAAATCTATTGATATTTTTTGCTTTTGGCGTATCCTAAGAGAATATATGACCTTTTAATTATATAAAAGCAAAAATTATATATCTAGATCGATCTCTTAGATTTGATCCCCAACAATAATGACCCAATTACCAAGAATGTACTTGCAAAACCTGTGATTAAGAAATAAGGCATCATTTGTGAACTAATGGTTTGGCTATGGTCTAATTGATCTAATATATCTTGATGATCTGTCGCTTCCCCCGAGCAATCACATCCATCGTAATGTTCAACAGTATCTAACACCGCCATAGCGCTATAAAAGATCGCCTTGTTTAATAAATGTTCAATGCACTGAAAATAGGTTCTTTTAGCTCCATCTAAATATATAAAGTCAGTAAGAGTCCACTCATACAATTCGGAAGAATGCTCGGGAAAATAATCATCTTTGTGGGCTTGAAAATCATCCCAAGGTTCCCACCGGTATTGATGTGTATATAAACCCATAAAATAAGATGCAGTCCACGCGTTATAGTCTACTGCATATTGGCTACCGACAAGAAGTAAAGAGGAAACTACAATTTACGGAGTTGGTAAAAAAATCTAATATGGACGCCGGGAAAATGATGGGAATTTTTGAAAAAGTATTTTTTTTTATATCTTTCCTATATTTTTCGTTGAATAATAAAGATCAACACAAAATAAATGAACGTTCATTCAGTGAATGAGGATTCGGTAAAAAATAAGAAATTTTAACCGTTGCAAGTGTAGGAAAACATTTATATACTAACTTATCTTTCTTTATTCAAATACTTAGAAAAGTATTTGAGTAAAAAATTAACAAATAGAAAATAAGTGAACATAAAAATGAGCTACACAACACCTGAGTACCTGGAATATTTTGGCGAAATTAAGTTCGCCGAAGAAAAAAGTTTAAGTGTGCGTGATTTTGCGAGCTCTTTTACGAATCATTTTTCAAAGGAGGAAAAACTGCCAACTGGGAGTTATAAATTCGCAGAACTTAACAATCCTCTTATGCAAGAATTTGAGGATGCCTTTAATAGGTATTTTGAATAATAACATAAAAGATTTTTTTAATAAACTCTTTATATTTTAATTTTTCTTTTCGATGTTAATTTGTATAATATTTTAATTTCTATTTTTTAGAAGTTTAATTTATATTGGAGGAAACTCAATAGAACATAATTTATTCAGTATATTACACAATTGGTAAATAAAAATGGAATTGTTTGATGAAATTGAAGAAAAAATGGTTGAAACGAATGGAATAAAACTTCACACTGTTATGATAGGGGAAGGACCGCCCTTAGTTTTGCTTCATGGGTTTCCAGATTTTTGGTATGGTTGGAAAAGCGTAATTCCAGGCCTTAAAAATGATTACAAATTGATAATCCCTGACATGCGGGGATATAATTTATCTGACAAACCTAAAGGTGTAGATAATTATAAAATTGAGATTTTAATGAACGACATCAAGGGCTTAATAGAATCGTTAGGTTTAGAAAGTGTTTTTCTTGCCGGGCACGATTGGGGGGGTGCTGTTGCATGGGCGTTTGCCGAAAAATATCCTGAATTGTTGCGAAAGGTAGCAATATTGAACTCTCCTCACAGTAAAATTTTCCAACAAAAATTACGAAATGATAAAAACCAGCAAAAAGCGAGTTTTTACATTTTCGAATTTCTTAAACCAAATGGAGAAAAGTTCCTTTTTGAGAACGATTACAAGTGGTTAAAATTCGCTGTTTTCGAAGGGATAATTAATAAGAGTAACTTTACTGATTTCGATAAAGAGCAGTATTTAAATGCGTGGATACAACCAGGAGCAATCTTAGGAGGTGTAAATTATTACCGAGCAAATACTTCCTTTAAAGACTTAACAGGTAAAATTGAGATCCCAACTTTAGTTATCCATGGTATGAAAGATGTTGCAGTTTTATCATCAGTTTTGGATGGATTATCCGATTATGTGAACGACTTAAAAATTGTTCGTGCTGAAAATTCATCACATTGGGTTATGCACGACCAACCAGAATTAGTTGTCTCTTCCTTTAAAGAATTTTTCTAACTTTTTGTTCCTTTTTTCATCAGGCAATGTCTCAAATATATTTTTAGAAGAGATTTTATAAGTTTGTATAATTTTTATTTCTATTTTTCGATTTAATATTACATAAAGCATAGATTTATATATTTACATTTTGTTGAAAAATCATAAGATAACATTTAACTAAAATCCGAAATTATTGAAATTGTTAAAATAAATTTTAGAAACTATGACCGGAAACGAAGCTTGGGCTTTACTGCTTGATTGGTCGAATATACTATCAATTCTAGGATTAGATGTAATAGATCAAATCCCCGAATTTAAAAAGGAAAGAGTCATTAAAAAAATATCTAAACTTTATGGCGAAGAATCACTTCTCTCTTTCAAACCGAACGAATTAGATGAATTAGTAGCAAATGAATTAAGAGAACTAATGAGAAAAGAATTGATGACGCATGCTAGGCAAAAAGAGAAGCTCGAAAGGCAAATGAAAGCTAAAATGTCTCCTTTTAAGAATCAAGGCGTGATGAGGATCGATATGAACGATATAAAAAACATGCCCGATGAATTAAAGGATTTTTTCACGAGACAATTAACGGGTAAAAAACCCGATAGCGATCAGGAAGACGACGACGATAAATATAGTGAAGATAAGAATTCATACTATATTTAGAAGATTTAGATAAAAATAAAAATCTTTTTAATTAATTTTATACACTAAGCGCTTTAGTTCGACTTTTTTTATCTTTTTGTAGAATAAGATGAGAAGTACATATATTGTAAACGACCATATAATCCAAGAAAGTGCTTGGTATGCATCGATGTTTAAAAAATAGTTAATAAAATCCTCTAATACATATAAACCTAAATCTTTTAACTCTCCTGGCATATCGACTATATCTGGATAAAATTGAATGGCGATAGCTTCATGTGCGTTATTTTTTAAGTTTTTGAAAATATTTGCGACTGTTTTATTGTTAGGATCATCTAATTTTAACTTAATAAATGTGTTTAAATCTTCATTAGTATGGATATCGGACCCTGCAATGCAAATTAAACTATTGTTTATGCAAAATTGCCTAATTTCCGTGTATTTGTTATAGCTACCCCCATTGATAATTTCAAAACCATCAACTCCCCAATCTCTTAATTGTTCAAGAGTATAGGGGGCACCAAATCCTCCAATTGGATTAGTATCATAATTGTAATGGTTTACCGTTATAAAACCACCATTAGCTTTTACATAACTGATTACCTCTGAAGCATTCATCGCTTTAGGTCCTCCAGGAGTGTAAGATTCGAGAGGAACGATTTCTTCCTCTAAACCAAAGTAATTCATATGAATTTCGGGGCTAGTTTCGTGATTTGTCCATTCCTCTGCGATCCAAACTATAAAATCTAATCCGTTTTTTTCAACAAATTCTCGAGCTAATCGAGCTCCCCTTATGTTATCGTGATCTGAAAAAGCTGCTCCAGATATACCATGATCTATATACCATATAACTCTTTCTTCCGGAGTAAGCCACCCATCAGAGAAAGTCGTGTGAACATGAAAATCAAATAAGAATTCATCGTCATCGAGGGGTGTAATTGGTACGATTCTGTGAGGAGGGAATGCTATTGATAATAAAACTATATTAGTGCCTAGCAATAAAAATACAATTCCCGCAAAAAATACAGATTCCTTTTTCAAATTATAGGTAATTCTTGTCTTTTTCGAATTAGCTCTTCGCACATTATTCTCGATTTTACTGGCAAGATTAAGTTTAAGCCTTGGATGAATTAGTTTTAATAGAGTGTATCCAACCTTGATCCCCATTAAGATATAGCAAAGGTGAATTCCAATTTGAACAATAACCATGAAATACCTGTTCACAAAAAAGAACCCTTGAATTAAATACCCTATTAGGATGATTAACAAAATTACAACGAGCGTTATAGAAAAGACTTTAAAAACAAAATAAATGAAATCTGTGAGCACATGCCTTATTTGGTTATATTTTCTTGAATTAAGTCTTCTGGATTTTCTTAATATAACATAAATAACTCTTAGAATAGGATATACTATTATAACTAACAAAAGCCAAGTAAATTCATATTCAAAAATAAAAGCTATAATAGCAAATGGTTCAATTATGTATCTAAACCACGGTAAAACACTAGAATATTCAGAAGAAACATCGATTAGTCCAAGAGCATCGTAAAAGACAATCTTTCTTGGACCTATCACTGCTAAAAAAACCAAAACAACCATCCAAATAGAAAAGATTAGTGAAATTATCGAAAATACTTTATTTTTTAATAAAAAAGACTTTAGACTCATAAATAGATCATTGTTCTCATCCTTTAAAATATTTAAATTATCCCGAATCCTTTTTGAAAAATTAAATAAAGGTGTCTATTTTTGTTAGAAAATCAGAAAACTTCTGATATATCCTTACGTCCACTACTGGAAGGTTATCACATATATATTGAGTTAATTCTTTGGTGTCTATCTTACATCTATAAAAAGGCTTTTTACCTTTTAAGGCAAGAAAAAGTACAGGAATTTGGATATTAGAAGGGACTAAATGACAATTTTTGTCTAAATTAAAAGATCTTTTTAACTTGCGAATAACATATTCATAAAGTCTTTCTTTAGTTCTGAATTCTGTTTTGAAAAAGACAGTCTCCCATCGGTAGGTTCGATTGGTAAGCTGGATTTTCTTTACTTCTTTTTTATAATTTTCTTGCTTGGATATAGTAACTAAGAATACTCCTCGTTTAAACGAAAAATCTGAGGAACAAACCGCCTCTGAAGATCCCGGATTATAAACCCAATCATCTAAAATGAACTGTAAATGATAATGACCAAGGGCAAGATATTGAACTCTATCTTTTAAATGTTTAATTTTTTCGTATTTAACGCCTGGAACGTTTTCCATTTGACCCTCAATACCAAAATGTTGGAGGAGAATATGAAAATTTCCGTCGTTCTTTATGATTCCTTCCTTTAAAGTTAAGAGGTAATCCTCTGGTTTCTCCTTTAAATATCTGGTCCCATAAATAACTATATTCTTGATTTGAATTTTACCGCCTTTTCGGAATTGAAAATCATATGGCTTAAACATTTGTTCTGGTGACGCATTGTTGTCAGAATCTAGGAGCACTATAAGACCTAAACTCGCTAAAAATTTAAGCCATGATTGTCCACGATGACTAAATCTTACTCCTCTTGAGAACTTGCGAATATCGTGATTACCTTCTATCGCTATGATATGAATTCTTTCGTTAGTATTATTCTTGAAATCTCTTAAAATGTTAACAATTGTAGTCAATTTACCTGGCAACATTTCTAAAGATGTAAATACATCACCTCCTAATAGAATAAAATCAACTTGATAGGTGATAGCCTTCGCTAATATTTCTTCAAATGAAAATATGAAATCGTTTGCTCGATTATCGTTTCGATATTGATGGCTCCCTAAGTGAATATCGCTGGCATGTATGAATTTTGTAACTCTATTATCGCACTCTTCAGTTTTTTCATAATTTCTTGGCTGAGGATTAGATAAGTTTACGCTTGTCATAAGCCTTTTACGAGTAAAAACTATTTGCTACAATATGAATTAAGTGTCAGTAAAGATTTATAAATTGAAAAAGTCTAAAGAAATAGTGAATAACGCAAAATAAAAAATTTAATAACATTATATGAATTATTCGATTCACAATTGTGTGAAAAATAATTAGAGCTTTAACCGATTACACCAAAAATTTCACCATTTTATGATATATAATGGCAGAGGATAAATATAAATACGATTTAGGGACGATTCATGGAAGATTTCAAATCCTTCACAATGATCACTTGAAATTTTTAATGGCCGGAAAAGAATTGTGCGAACATTTAATTGTTGGAATCACAAATCCAGATCCTTCTCTAACTAAAGATCACGACTCAAATCCACATCGTAGCAAACCAATTGCTAACCCTTTAACATTTTACGAACGTTATGTAATGATAAGGGATAATTTATTGGAGAGTGAGTTAAATTATTCCGAATTTTCAATTGTACCGTTTCCTATCAATGTCCCCGAATTATTAAAATTTTATGTGCCCATGAATGTAGTTTTCTTCCTTTCGATTTACGATGATTGGGGTAGACAGAAGAAAAAATACTTAGAATCCCAGAGATTGAAGGTACATGTTCTATGGGACGTTCCTTTAGAGAAAAAAGGACTCAGCGGAAGCGATATACGTGAATCTATGTTAAAAGGTGAACCTTGGAAACAATTCGTTCCTTCAGCTACCACAAAACTAGTCCAAGAATGGGGGATTATAAAAAGGTTAAAAGATTTGAATTCTGAATAATTAGAATACTTATCTTGACTTGAACATCAATTTTCTTTAAAAATTAATTATTTTTACCGTCTCTAAATTTTAAGGATTACGAAATTAATTACATTAGTAGATTATTATTATATTGAATAAAATTATTTATAAAGGTTTTACAAAAGGATCAACGCATGATTATAAATTTATTTGCCCAAAACTAATAAATCCTAAAGAATATCTAATATCATTAAAAAAAGGTAAAAATAAAATAGAAAAAAGAAAATTTATTTTTTTCTGCTTCCTTTAGGCTCAATCTTTTTGATAATTATAGCTTCAGCGTGAATCTTACAATTTTTGAGTATAATTTTGAATCCACCCGAACCTCCTACCCCAGGAATCGTGAACGCTTGTGTTCCAATTGGTACCATTGCACCCTCTTCTTCCCATTCGCCTTCTTCTTCCTCATCTTCGCCTAAAACTTCTGCCCATGTGCTCACTATTGGATGATCCACATCTTCGAGCCATTTCTTTAAACCGTTAATGTCGGGAACATCTTCTTCAGTCGCAATCTTTGGTAAAAGTTCTTTCGGAAGGAACTCGCCTACACGATCCTTTACACCCTTGTTCATCCAAACAATGGTCTCAATTCCACCGTCATATTGTTGATATTTTGGCGATATGATGTATTGAATGCTAATTCCATTGAAACCGGGCATTTGTTTGCCTCCACCGGTCTGATTGGCCATCGCGCTGAACGGAAGCCCATTAATTGCTACATCGTTATAGTTTCGATCTACAATTCCGTGTCCGTTTACTTCAGGTATATAGAAGTCAATAGCTTCGAAACAACCACATGATGTATGTGGGAATTCCATGCCTGAAAATAGAAAAATTCTTTCAATTTCGCCCAATGAGCGCTTCTTTATCATTTCATTTACTCCGGTATATTCGCCAGCAAGTTCATCTAAGCATTCTCCAGGAGGGACTTCAAATAGAGGTCCTTTTGGATCGACCTTCGCAGCTGCCCTGGCATCGAACCAGTTAATTGATCCGCACAAACTTGTTCGGTCAGGCGTAATGCAACATGCATGAGTCGGTGCGAAAGACTGGCATAAAACGCATCCATAAAACATATCTACGTCTTCATCGTGAATTGTTCGAGCTCTTTCGTCTCTTTTATCGTAAATCCCCATTGCCATCGCATGAGGTTTTTCAATTTCTTTTTCCTCTGTGTAGAATGTAACTTGAGCTTGTTTAATGATCGGTAATTCTGCCTTGTAAAGTCTAATCATAATTGTCCCTAATATTTGAAACGAATTCAATCCCTTTTCGACAGCGGTTTTTGAGATTCTCAACCAATTAGTATATCTTTGATTAAGATGCATAATGCCATTAACAAAGTTACAGAATTCATGAACCCTTCTCTCAAAAACAGCTTCTAAATCTTCTTCTAATTCTGGTCCGGAGACTTCTACTAAAATTCCGATTGGATGGGTTGAACCCTCTTCCATATCTTTTAAATCGGGGCCATAGATTGTTACTTGACCATCTTTAATCTCTTTTGGGGATTTTACTCTGCAAAGTTCAAAGTGCTTCTCTGTTTTTGGACCGCCTAATTCTACATACATTTGCTTAGCCCTGATGCGTTCCCCTTCGTAAACGGGACCAACATCTACGGGCATGTCTGAAAAACTCATATTGTTATTCTCCTCTTATAATTTTCCTTTTATTTATTTTATAAATATTCAATTAACTTTTCCAAAAAATCTTTCCAATCGTCGTCACTAAAATTTGGAAGACTAAATCTTGCATTTGGGTGAGAAAATTTGTCCAACTCAACAAGTCGTAAATAGTTTTGAAAATTCTTTAAACGACTTAATGCTTGACTTACATAATACACCAAATGTCCACCAAAAATAGCCATGCTGTATTGTCCTTTGCCATCTAAACCCTTCCAATCCTTATCAACTAATCTACCGGTAGCATTAATAAGAGACATATCCCATAATTTATCTTTAGGGATTTTATCTTTAAGATATTTATACGTATGACCTGTAGATATGACGTGACAATCTAATTTCTTAGTAATTTCGATGAAGTAGTCAGCTACTTTTTTTCCACCAAGCTCCCAAGTTAATGACTCTGAACCTATAACAAAGACTTTCTTTTTATCGTCCTTTAAGAGGTTTGCCATGACTTTTGGATCATAAACGCTAGTTCCTTGTTCAGGTCCTGGGATATTTGCTTTTTGATATGGTCTTGCCATATTTTCATCAATTTCCTCTTTTAAAGATTTTACATATAAGTTTTTAAATAATTACTATATCTTATTTTATTAAGCGTATTTTAAAAAATTTGGTTTTATTTAACTTAACCAATTTTAAAAGCGCAAATATCAAAATTTAGGTGGAATATTAAATATGTGTGAATTTAAGATAATTAAGAAAAACGACGGCTCTCAGATATTAGAAGATATCGTAATTCTATCATATACAGAAAATAACGAATTATTATTCAAAGACATATTAGGTATCGGAGAGATATTAAACTCCGCGTTAATTGTTGATGTTAATACTTTAAACCAGACTTGTGTTGTTTTAGAACATCCGCTTGTTAGAGATTTCATAGGAATTGTTAAAAATATCAATGATGGAACAATCTCTAAATCCAATATTGAAAAATTTCAAGCGCAGTTGGATAATGTTAAGAATAAGCTTTAATCTGAGTTATTTGAACCAGAAGGAAGAGTTTTTAAAACAGTGTGTCCTCTTATTAGGGTATGGAAGCAAAATTTTACGATAATATAGACGAATTGTATGATATAGCTTACCCTTTTTTATTAAACCATGAAGCAGAAAACAACCTCCCTTTAGCAATTCTTATTTCTCTTAAAAAAAATAAGGATCACTATGGAGAAGAAGAACCTCTTCTGTTTTCTTTAATAAATAAAAAGAAAGTAGAACTAATAGCTCTAAGAACGCCACCACACGATCTTTTAATCTCATATTCTGATAATTTGGAGGCTATTCACATATTAATAGATGCACTCTTTAAGCGAAAAGAAAAATTCCCCGGTGTATTGAGTTTTAAAGCGGCAGCAGATATGTTTGCAAAATTGTGGTGTGAAAAAAATTCTTTAAAAAGTAAATTATTTAGAAGAGAAAGAGTTTATCAGTTAGAAAAAGTTTCAGAAGACTGTCTCGGTAATAGATTTTTTTCATTGGCGACTAAAACTCATCAATCATTAGTTCTTAAGTGGGCAGGAGAGATGATGAAAGAAGCGCTAATAAACGCAACGGATGACGATATTCAAACAACAAAAAAGATATATGCGAATGAATTTGAGGAGAATAAGAGCAGCTTCTATATTCTTTTTGATAATAATGAACCGGTTTCAATAGCGAGGAGAGCTGGTAAAACACCAAACGGTAATTTTGTGAATCTTGTTTATACTCCGCCCTCCTTAAGAAGAAGAGGATACGCAACTGAGTGTGTTGCGAAATTAAGTAAACTACTTTTAGAGGAAGGCAATAAGTACTGTTTTTTATTTACAGATTTAAGTAATCCTACTTCAAATAGCATATACCAAAAAATAGGATATAAGCCAATCATAGATGAAAATCACTATAAATTCCTAAAACATGAAATGTGAAATTTGAAAGTAAAAAAAAAAATGAGATATTTATTAAAATTTGGTTTTTTTCTGAAATATTAAGATACCAAGTAATATAAAAGCGATTGTAAATGCTACAACAATTAAAAGTCCGCCAAGTAATGTAATTGGAAGTTGTTCAGCAGTTACTCCTATCAATGAACTACTATATAAAGGATCAAACAATCCATCTCCCAATACAGTTATTTGAAGAAATACCTGCTTAGCCCAGTACGGAGGAGTAAAAAATACAATAGCACCTTCAAACGGCCATAAGCTTCCTGAAAGAAATAAAATTGGCATGTAATAAAAGAGTGCGATTGCATTTGCAATTTCAGGAGTCTTTGCTATCCCAGAGATAATAATACCAATTCCAACAGATGAGATACCGAACAATACCGCAATGAAGAAACCGATAAATAATTCAAAGATACCTTTAAATGGAACTTGGAGTATACCATATCCAAGTATGAACATTATGATAATCTGAAGCGAAATCATAAAAGTTTCAGATAATAGCGCTCCTAAAAATAAATTCTTTCTTCCGGTGGGCATAGTATCTAATCGTTCCAGCATGCCAGATGTTTTATCTACTGCAAATGATATAGCTGCACTCGTTGTACCTGCTGCTGTTGTATATATTATCATTCCTGGAAACCCATATTGGAATTGTTCACGACCAAGAAAGAAGTAAAACAACAACGTAAACATTACAGCAAATCCTAAAGAAAAAACCATATATTGCCAATGTCGTATCTTATCTTTAATATTTTTAATCCCTATTTGGATAGCTTTAACCTCTAATAGGTTCATATTAGTCTCTTAACCTCCTCCCTGTTAAATTAAGAAATACATCCTCTAGTGAGTTTTGCCTAAACTTCATAGTTACAACCTCATCAATATTTTCAACTAGTCCCTGTTGTAGGAGTTTCGTAAGATTTTTCAAGCCACCTTGGAAAGAAATTAACAATGTGTTTCTTTCTTTCCTGTGAATTTCATTCCAATTTGCTACAAATGAAATGTTTTGTATGTTGCTTTTAACTACTTCAAGGTCTTCTTGTTCAAGGAAGGAAATTTCTAATACATTATCACTCCCATATTTCCCTTTCAATTCAGCTGGAGTTCCTTCAGCAATGATCTTACCATTATCAATTATTGCAATCCGATCACTTAAAGCATCAGCTTCAACCATATCATGCGTCATAAGAATAATGGTAATATCCTTATCCTTCATATCTCCAATAAAGTCCCACACAAGACGCCTTGCTTGAGGATCAAGACCTGCGGTAGGTTCATCAAGAAATAAAATCTCTGGTTCGAATATTAAAGACATCGCGAGATTTAGACGCCGTTGCATACCACCTGAAAATTTTTTAGACCAATCCTTTCTTCCTGCTATGCCAAAATCTTCCAACAATTTTTTAGTTTTCTCCTTTGCTTCTTTACGAGACATTCCATGCATAGCTGCTACAAACTCAACATTTTCTTCAGCTCGTAAAACATCATAAATTGTTATAACCTGAGGGCATACACCAATTATCTTAACTATCTCATTTTTACTCTTTAATATACTGTTTCCATCTACATCAGCATCACCAGCGGTAGGAGTTAAAACAGTAGTTAACATTCGTACTAAGGTAGTTTTTCCAGCGCCATTAGGTCCAAGAATGCTAAATAATTCACCCTTGTTAATTTTTAAGGACACCCCATCTACTGCCTTAACTTCTTTATAATGCTTTTTCAGATCTTTTATTTCTATTGCTATTGGGTTTTTAACTTTGCTCATTAGTTTCTTTTCCCATTAATTTTTTGGATTTCAAATTTATTTTAAATATAATATTTTAAAATACGTTAAAAAAGAAAAATACACTTTTGTTAATAACTTTTGATGTTTCAGAAGTATAGAAATTAAAAAAAGAATCGAGAAAGGCTCTAGATTTTCTCCTAGTATTTTTAACTATGATGTGATAGGTACTACTAATCAAATTTTTTTTTAAATTCTTGAATAAAGCTATCTTTATCCTCGTGTTCGTACCAACCAGAAGCAAGTTTTTCTATTTCATAGGCATCGTTATAAGATTTATCTATGAAGTGATTGCTACATAATTTAATTGCATGTAAGACAATTTGATTTTTTGAGAAGAGGAAACGCGCTTTTTTCATGGATTCTTCAATTAATTGGTCCCTTGTATCTACAATTTGGTCTATCAATCCGATTTCGAGAGCCTTAATCGCATTTATCTTTTCACCAAACATGAGCATCTTTTTAGTCCATGGAATTCCTATTATTTTTGAAAATAAAATTACACATCCCGTCCCAGGGAAGATTCCCGAGTATATCTCTGGCATCTGAAAAAAACTGGTTTCAACGGCAATTCGATAATCACAACAAATAGAGAAAACAACTCCCTCTCCCATTGTTCTTCCATTAATAGCACATATTGCTGGTTTCCCATTGTATAATAATTTACATATATCTGCAGCAGTTCCTTCAAGCTTTTTGACTGCAACATGATCAGCGCCGTCAATAGCGCTTAAATCCATACCCGTACTGAATGAGGATCCATTATTTGTTAAAATTAACCCCCTAATCTTGTTATCGTTCTGACAGTGTTCTATAGCATCCTTTAAATGTCTTAATTGTTCTTGAGTGAAGGCGTTTGCTCTCTGAGTCCTATCAAGTGTAATAATGCCAAACTTTTTTTTTACAGAAAATTCGATATACTCTCCAAAATCTAAATTATTAACAGACATAAATAAAATTTATTTTCTTTCAATAAAAAATAATAATATTGAGAAGATAACGAAATTAAAATGCCTAATACTCTAGATGCTTTTGCTAAGGAAGGAAATAGTGGTTTAATTAGAAAGAAGGATCTAATAAAATCTTCAAACTTAAAAAAAGAATTTTTAGAAATCAATCAACATCTTTATGGAAAATTAAAGCACACGGAAACCGATACAAGAGCTCGTTCTAAAGAAATAATTAACTTGATATTATGCAAATTAGTTGATGAAAAAATAAATTCTTTGCCCGATTCAGTTATGGCATTTAATGTTCGAAAAGAAGAAAATAGCTATGAATTGCTCGTTCGTCTTAAACAATTCTTTAAAGAAAATATAAAAGATAGATATAAACCTATTGTTAATGAAAATGAAAACATTAACTTAAACAAAGAATTGGTCGTTTTAATTGTTGAGAAATTACAAAACATTTCGCTGTTGGATTCTTCTAAAGACGTTTTAGCAGACGCGTTTGAGATTTTTGTAAGTAGGTTGTTAAAAGAAGCTGGAGGCCAATTTTTCACACCAACTAGTGTAGTAAAATTTATGGTAAATTATTTAGATCCCGAGATAGATTCTAAGATAATTGATCCTGCCTGTGGACACGGGGGTTTTTTATTAGAATGTAAGGACCTTATGTTATCAAAAATCAAACAGAAGTATACCAATCAAAAGGAAATTATTGATGCTAAGTATACTGAAATAGTATCTAATCTATATGGGATTGATAAAGACTCTTATTTAGCAAAAATCTGCAAATTATACATAGATATTATAAGCCAAGGTAAATCTAATGTGTTTTGCGAGGATTCACTAGACCCAAATAATTATAGAACACAAACTGCAGATTTTATTAAAAATAACCACTTTGATTATGTATTTACCAACCCTCCTTTTGGTGCTAAAATTCCTATTGATAGTAAGGAAATATTAGAAAAATTTGATTTAGCTCATAAATGGGATTTTAAAGATAATATATGGGTTAAGCAAAATAAATTAATTAAAAAACAACCACCACAGATTCTATTCATAGAACGATGTGTTCAATTACTTAATAATGGCGGAAAATTAGGAATTGTTCTTCCCGAGGGCCTTTTTGGAAATCCTTCAAACAGGTATATCTGGGAATATTTAGGGAGAGAAGGTAAAATATTAGGAATTATAAGTTTAGATCAGAATGCGTTTCAACCCTATACTTGCAATAAAACTAGTATTCTTTTCTTTCAAAAATTAAAAATTGTACCTGAAAATTACCAAATTGATTTTGCTATAGTTTGTAATGTAGGTCATAACAAAGATGGAAAAATACAATATAAATTAAACAAAGATGGCAGTATAAAATACGATTCGGGGAATGAACCAATCATCAATAATGATCTGTTAGATTTACATTTAAAAATTAGAGAAAGTAATGAATTTAACTATTTAGAAGAACAAGAAGTTTTTAAATTAAACTTTAACCAAATTAAAAACAATATTTTTATACCATCCTATTACACTGGCGTTGAAAAACCTCTCAAATCCTTAGAGAAGAACCAAAGCTATAAATTATTATCTATTGCTGATTTAATTGAAAAAGACATAATATACACGAAAAATAAGGAATATCTCCCTAGAGGTGACGAAATTGGGTCTCAAGTTTATGGTTTAGGAGATATTCCGTTTATTCGTACCAGTGAAATTAATAATTGGGAAATTAATTTAAATCCACATAAGAAAACGTCTGAAGAAGTCTATAACCAATTCAAAGAAAAACAAAATATTGAAGTAGGAGATATTCTTTTGGTTAAAGATGGTGGTCCAAATTTAATTGGGAAAACTGCGTATATAACTGAATTGGATACAAAAATCATCATTCAAAGTCATATTTACCAAATTAGGATGCTTAAAAATGAAGAGAATCTCGATTCTTATCTTTTATTATACTTATTGAATCTAGATATTGTTCAAAAACAGATTAGAGCAATAACTTTTGTTCAAGGAACTATATCAACAATCGGAAATAGAATAATGGATATAGTATTACCAATTCCGTCTGAATTAAGAAAAAGAAAGGAAATTTCAAAACACATTAAAGAAATAATTGAAAATAAAACAGATATTAGAAAGAAGGTACTCAGTCTTTCTATAAATTCTTTCGATGATTAGTATGAAGATAGAAAAATTTAAAATGCAGTATTATTATGAAGTTATGGAACTTTGGAAACGGGCAGAAATTGGAGTAGGATCCTCGGATACTAAAGAGGAAATAGCTGGGGTTCTAAATAGAAATCCCAATCTTTTCTTAATTGGAAGGGAAGACGGGAAAATCGTAGCGGTAGTTATAGGAGCTTTTGATGGAAGAAGAGGGTATGTCCACCATCTAGCTGTAGCTCCCGATTATCAAAAAAGAGGGTATGGAAAAATAATATTAGATGAATTAATCGACCAATTTCGGAAAAAAAAAGTTCATAAAATACACTTGTTTATTGTAAAAACTAACCATGAAGTTGTGGATTTCTACCGCCACTTAGGTTGGGACACCAGAGACGACTTAATTATGATGAGCTATGTCCCAGATAAGGAATTATATAAAAGAAACATTACTTTTGAAGACTGACTAATTTTATTGCGTTATTTGGACACCTATGATAACACACAGAACAGCCTCCACAATTATAATCAGATGTAATTGTAATAGCTTTTCCTTGATCATTCAATTTCCTGATATTTAATGGGCAAAATCTTATACACGTACCGCACGATTTACAGTTTGGTAATATAGTTATGGCTTTATATGTTAATTTAGATAATTCCTCAATTTTTTTTTGTAAATTAGCTGAGGCTGACTTCATTAAATTGAAAAAAGAATTATTGTTCAAAAAGGGTTTGAAAAAAAAAGAGTGGCTCCCAAATCTTTTAGGAGATATTTCTAGTTAAATTTTTTAATATTTTTTCTGCTTGGTTTGAGAAACCAGTAATGATATCTCCCACATCCATTATGGAATCGATCATGCCGCAAGTTTGACCAGCAGGAACGGCACCATTATCTACATCTCCTTGAGTATAAACGATTTCGTAGCGATGAAGATCTTCGAGAAAGGAATCCATATCAAGCGATAATTCTTGAGCGATTTTCTCTTCTTTTGTCATGATTTTTCCATGTTCAAGACAATACTTATTTTTCAATAACCTAATTGGACCAAAACCACCCGTAGTGAGCAAAGTATCTCGAGCTGTTGCTGGCGGAATTAAAGCCTTGTAATTAGGATGAAATTCGCTTTCTGTAGAAGCTATAAACCGTGTGCCCATAACGACTGCATCTGCCCCCATTGCTAATGCTGCTGCTACGGTTTTTGGACTTGCAATTCCACCAGCTGCAACTAATAGTTTTTCGGGGTATTTTTGAGCTACCTGTGAAACCAAAACGATTGTAGTAATCCCTTCATAGCTTTGATGACCACCCCCTTCTGTTCCAGTTGCACATACTCCGTCACACCCTGCAGCAAAGGATTTATCTACTAACCATAAAGCAGGAGAAACATGAAAATGTTTCACATCTGGGGTTTTTTCTTTCAACAATTTACTCGCAAATGTTGAACCTCCTGCGCTAGTAATAATATAAACTAATTGCTCGCGAAGTTTTGGATTTTGGTTAATATTTTTGATAATTTTCCTTAGCATTATTTTGTGATCGGTTTGAACTCGAGCTGTTCGAACATTTACTCCAAAAGGTTTATCCGTATGCTCAAGAACATATTCTAATTGTTCAATCATGTCTTTCACGGAATTTTTTCCCCGTAAAGTCGCATGACTTAATACGCCAAGCCCACCCGCTTCAGAAACGGCAACTGTTAGCTTAGTGGTGTAAAATGGACCCATCGGAGCGCTTATAATAGGATATTTAAGCCCAAATAATTCAGTTAATCTTGTCTTTATCATCTTTTTCCCTAAATAGATTTCATTATATGATAGTAAATACTACCCTTTTGAGATTAAAAAATCTTTTTTATGTTAATATAAAAATGTCCAGAATTAGTAAAAAATATTTTAAGGAAAAAAAATAGATTGTTATTAACCGAGACCACTACCATAAGTGATATTTATGGAATATGAAGAAATACAAGATAAAATGAAAATTATAAGGGAAAGCCCAATTCATCTAATCCCAGATGAAAAAATGGCTATTATAAGTAAGTCCATGTCAGAAAAATGTCCAATTACAAAGAAAATGGATGAAGAAATGAGAAAACACATTGCAGGGGGAACTGAACATCAATTGACAATAAAAGATCCTTTCGTACTTACCATTAAGAGATCTTCTGGAACTAGAATGTGGGATATGGACGATAATGAGTACATTGATTGGTTGATGAGTTCTGGAGCTTGTATATTAGGACATAACTTTCCACCATTAAGAGAGGAGATAATCAAAGTTTACCAAGACTTAGACCCAAACATTTATTACAACAACGAGTGGGAAATCAAGTCTGTTGAGATGATAAAAAAATATGTACCCTCCATAGAGTTAATGCAATATTTTCAATCTGGTACAGAAGCTGACATGGCAGCTCTTCGAATAGCTAGAGCTTTCACAGGAAAGGAGAAAATAATTAAATTTGCAGGATCCTATCACGGTTGGTGTGGACAATTATGTGTAGATATGCATGTGCCCTTTTCAGGTGCCATGGAAGCACATGGTATTCCAAGTGGAGTATATAAGAACACAATCGTTGTTCCATTGAATGATGTTAAAACACTTGAAGAATCTTTAAAGAAATGGACTGAAAAAAGGAGCGGGGTCGCAGCTGTGTTAGTCGATCCTCTGGGAAGTGATGCCGGGGGCATAGCAACAAAAAAGGATTGGCTCAAATCCATAAGAGAGTTATGCGATAAATACAACGTTCTATTAATTTTTGACGAAGTAATCACCGGATTTAGATTAGGTATAGGTGGAGCCCAAGAGCATTTCAATATAAAACCTGATTTATCCGTTTTTGGGAAACTACTTACTCACGGTTTCCCGAGTTCTGGAGCTGTTGGTGGTCGGAAAGATGTTATGAGCAATATAACTATAGATGTGGAACCAGGTGGAAATAACGCTTTTGTGGGAGGAACTCTTAGAGGTAATCCTTTAACCGCCGCGGCTACTTATTGGACGTTAAAACTTATGGAGGAATATAATGCTCACGAAAAGGCTAAAAAGGCTGCAGACGACCTTGTCAATAAAATGAATCAATTATTTGAAAATGACGGAAGACCATTTTTTGCTCACAATATCGAATCTATAGTGCATTTTGAAACGTTTTCTCCTCTTTCATTAGATCTTTCAGACCTAAACAATATTGAAATAATGCTAAAACGTAATGATGCAGTCAATCGTATAGCAACAGCTTTACTCGCGCAAGGAATTATTACAAAATATGGTAATCGAGGTTTTACATGTATGCAACATTCTAAAGAAGATAATGATCAATTTATCGAAGCTTTTGAAAATGTACTACAAATGATTCCGTGATAAAAATTCAATTCTTGCACAGTTAGTAAACACAAAACACCCTCCATTAATCTCCGGACGTTCATTTATCGCTTTAATTGGGGTATCAGCCTTAATTTTTAAATTAATTGCTAAGAAAAGAAATCAAAACGTTAAATTCAATTAGTATAATCCTCAATTATATTTACTTTAAATAAGTACTTTTTATTATAACCCAATTGATATAATACATATATGACTCATTCAAAACCATTAGTGCAGGTTGCTTTAGATCTTCTTAATATTAACGAAGCACTCAAATTGGCTTCAAATGTAGCTCAATATGTCGATATTATAGAAGCTGGAACTCCATTAATTAAATCTGAGGGAATAAGAGCAGTTCGAGAATTAAAAAAGGCTCACCCTGACAAGCTAATTTGCGCTGACTTGAAAATTGCAGATGCAGGATATCTTGAAGTGAAAATGGCGGCTATATCAGGGGCTGACATTGTTTCTGTCTTAGCAGATGCTTATAACATCACAATACTAGAGACGTTAAGAGCAGCTGAAGAATTTCAAGTTGAAATTATAGCAGATCTTATCGTGTCCAGAAGACCTGCTAAACGCTTAGCAGAAATAGTTAATCTTAAGTATATGAACACAAAACTGCATTATTGCTTGGTGCATAGTGGCTTAGATCGACAAGAGTCGCGCCATAAACCTCTAACTGAATTGGAATCTGTAGTGAATATACAGCCTCGTCCTCATTTGGCAATAGCAGGGGGTATTACAAAATTCGATATCCCTAATCTACAACCTTACCCCCTTGATATCATTATAATCGGTGGAGCAATCACTCGTGCTGAAAACCCAAAAAAAGCAGCGGAAGAAATCCGAAAATTAGTTGATTTAACTTTTTAACAGATTTTTGTGATAAAATTTTAATTAATAGAGTTTTAAATAAGGATGCATTATTGACATAATTAACCATTAAGACTTTTAAAAATTTTAAAATTGCTACTTCAATGCGTTATCTGAGGAAAAATCTTATCAAAAAATTTATTCGAGAGAAAGGAGGGTATTTTGGAATTATTGGAGCTACTTCCATGGCAATCTCGGCTTTATTCTCATTTTTCTTGTATCTTTCAATGAATCCTGATTTAAATATAATATCGTATGCAGTAAGTGATTTAGGAACAGGACCAGGGTTATCAGGCTTAATTTTCAGCACCGGATTGATAATTGCTAGTTTTTGTCAAATCCCTTTATATCTCTCTTTTATTAAATACCTTAGCAAAAAAATGGGAAATGTTTTTCTTATCAGATTAGTCGTTCTGAGTTCCTTATTTTCTATAATTAGCCATAATTTCCTCAGTTTAGTTCCATTTGACAGAACTATTTTACTTTTATATTATACTCATGGTCTCGCAGCGGCTACTCATTATGTAGCGGGATCAGTTTCTTTAATTTTGTACGGATTTATTGAACTTTCTCGTGTTAAGGTATCTAAAATTCTAGTGTTTTTATCATTTATAACCGGTGCGTTATATACAACACTTTGGATAGGATATTTACTCGATTTTTTAGTTGGAATATCAGAAGTGTACATCAACCATAGTATACAATGGGTTGCGCTTGCCGGGGTTATCTTATGGTCGCTATTTCACGGAATTTTTTTAATCAACGTTAAAAAACGAGAACTTGTGAACTAAAACTAAGGTTTGTTGAAAATATCAAACCGAGAATAATGCCCACTTATATCTAAATTCTGGCGCTCTTGGATTGCTAATAACGGATCTAAGTCAGCATATAGTATTCCTTCCTCATCTATTAATGGTCCAGCAACAATTTTTCCGGTTGGATCAACAATCATTGAATTGAAATGGAAGGAAAAAAACGACTATTTTAATAATTTTTGTTTCATTTTTTCAGAGATACTTGCTCTCTTTTGGTTTTCATAATCATACCAGACTAAGTGAGCCTCTCCTTCAGCGACTACTCTGTTTTGCTTTTTACTTACTATAGAATGGTTAATTATAATTTTCGATCCTTCTATAGCTTCTATTTTTGCGCCTACATAAATTGCATCTGGATATGTCAAAGGAGCTTTATAATTACAGCTTTGAAAGGATAATATTGGGCCTACGCTAACCTGTGTGGGTTCTTCGTATAAATGCAATGCTCTAAATAACGCGATCCGCGAACTTTCAAAATATCTAAGATATATTGTATTATTCACATGCCCACGGGCATCCATATCCCCCCATCGAATAGGTATCTCTTCTACAACGGGATAATCATTTAAAAAGTCGTTCATAGTTAATTCTCTAATTATGTAATTAGATTTAATAATGGAATATATTCTATTTATTTTTAAAATGATTCTTTTTTTAAGAGATTTCGAAAATAGAATCCTTGTAAATTCAATAGGATTAAATGTTTTTATTTATTAACTCTAATACTAGTGATTTGTATGAAGCTAAATACCTTATTCAGTCCAGAAAAAATTGGAAATGTTCAAATTAAAAACCGAATTGTTAGATCAGCGACTTATACTCGAAAAGCAGAAAAATATGGAATAGTTGGCAATACATTAATTGAATTTTATGATGAATTAGCTCAAGGTGGAACAGGTTTAATAATTTCGGAGTTTATAGGCGTTGATCCAAGTGGAACAGCGAGCGCATATCAACTTCGTTTAGATAATGATTCTTTTATTCCAGGTCAAAGAAAATTGGTTGAGGCAGTTCATAATTATCCCGAAGTTAAAATAGCGGCTCAAATTGCTCATACTGGACGTCAGGGGGCTCATCCTAAATATCCTCCCGTTGCTCCTTCTCCAATACCTGATAAAAATACTGGTTTAACACCCAGAGAATTAAAAAAACCTGAAATTGAAGATCTAATACAAAAATTTGTTGCAACAGGAAGAAGAGCTTATGAAAGCGGATATGATATGGTTCAATTACACGCAGCACATGGTTATTTTTTAAGTAATTTTATTTCACCTTACACAAATAGGCGTTCTGATAATTATGGTGGAACCAATGAGAACATGGCAAGAATACTAACCGAAATCTACGACGGGATTAAAGATGAGGTTGGAAAGAAGTTCCCTGTAACAATTAAATTACAAACACAAGATTTTGTACCTGGAGGTCTAGAAGCGAAACAAGGTTTAGAAATTGCAAAGATTTTAGTAGATAAAGGTTTCGAAGCAATAGAACCAAGCGGAGGAATAAGTGAAACTCAAATTGGAACAAAAAACGCATATCCAAGTAGACAGATTAAATCACCAGAAGAAGAAAATTACTTCCTACCAATTGTTAAAGAACTAAAGCCTTTTATGAAAAACTGCAAGATGATTATGATGGGTGGAATTAAAAATCCTATTTCTGCTGAAAACTTCCTTAAAGCAGGGATAACAGATTTTATCTCTCTAAGTAGGCCCTTAATATATGAACCGGATCTTCCAAATCGATGGTTGAATGGTGATTTAGAATCAGCGAAATGTAGGAGTTGCAACTCATGTTATGTAACTGTATTTACCGGGCCAGTTTATTGCGTTGTTAGAAGAAAGTTAGAGAATAGAAAGCAGAGAAAAATGAAGTAATTTGAGCTCTCGCGTTAAATGTGATAGGTATCC